>CAZADK010000629.1:0-2780 GCA_964483855.1 uncultured Rhodoferax sp. | reverse complement strand
AGGTATACGGCGCCCACCCAGGCGGGCCGACACTCCCGATTCCGACATCCGATGATCTGCGTCGGTTCATCGAGCTGCAACTACATAGATGGAACCCGAACAGCGCAAGGGTTCTTGCCGGCACGCTGCGCAGCTACCTTCGCTTCCGAGCGGTGTGCGGCGATCAGGTCCGGCATCTGTTGCCGGTCATCACGTCACCCGCCCACTGGCGCTTGGCGCCACTGCCGCAAACGCTGTCGCGCGTGGAAGTCACGAAGCTGCTTGATGCGTTCGCGCCGGAGGTGCCGTCCAGCCTTCGTGCATACGCCATGGTCCGCTGCCTGGTCGATTTGGGTTTGCGCACACGTGAGGTGGTCAGCCTCGACTTGGACGACATCGACTGGAAGGCTGGAACCCTGCGCATCGTCAAGAACAAGTCTCGCCGTGTTGATGTGCTTCCGCTGCCGCAGACCACTGGCAGAGCCATCGCGGAGTACCTGCGCTCCGAACGACCGCACACAGAGAACCGGAGGGTCTTTGTTCGCCATGTCGCGCCGATCGACAAGCCGATTGGTCCCGATGTCGCTCGGAATGCCGTGCGCCAGGCGTATCTGCGCAGCGGACTGCCCCACACCCGAGTCCACATACTGCGCCATACGCTGGCCAGCCGGCTACTCGATACCGGAGGCTCGCTCAAGGAGGTTGCCGACGTGCTGCGCCATCGAGAACTCGACACCTCGTTGATCTACGCCAAGGTCGATACCGCTCGGCTGTCGGCCGTTGCGTCGCCCTGGCCAGGGAGTCCGGCATGAGCGCGCGCAACACGATCCAGGTAGCTGTACAGCGCTATCTTGATGAACGTCGACGCCTCGGCTTTGACCTGCGGATCGCCGGGGGGCAACTCATGCGCTTCGCTCGGTACGCTGATGCCCGGGGGCATCAGGGAGCTCTGACACTTGAACTCCAACTCGACTGGGCGCGCGAGCATGTGCGTCGAACTGGTCCCGTGACCTGGGCACGCAGGGTGGAGATCGTTCGGCCGTTCGCGGCGTACTACCGCCAGTTCGAACCGCAAACCGAGGTGCCGGACCTGAAGATCTTCGGACGGGGCCATCGCCGGCTGGCGCCTCACATCTACACCGAGCAGGAGATTTGCGATCTGCTTGATGTGGCCGGACACTTGACACCGCAAGGCGGCTTGCGGCCCGCAACCTATCGAACACTGTTCGGCCTCATCGCGGCCGCCGGGCTCAGGCTCTCCGAGGCCTTGCATCTGCGCGACGAGGATGTCGACCTGCAAGACGCAACGTTGACTGTGCGTCAGACCAAGTTTCACAAGTCGCGTTGCCTGCCAATTCACCCCAGCGTCTTGCAGGCCCTGTCCGCCTATCGCCAACTGCGCGACCGCGTTGTCGCACGCAGCGTCGACGCGCCGTTCTTCGTCTCGCCGTCGGGCAACGCACTACCGGCGCGCACAGTGGAGAACACCTTCAGTCGCATGCGCAATCGTCAGGGATGGAGCCCTCGCGGGGAGCATGCCCATCTGCGCATTCAGGACCTGAGGCACACCTTCGCGACCCGTCGCGTCCAGCTGTGGCGCGCGGCAGGAGTGCCGATAGATCAAGCAATGTTCTGGCTCTGCACCTACCTCGGCCACGCCAAGATCTCGGACACCTATTGGTACCTCACCGGCGTGCCGGAACTGATGGCCGTGATTGGCGCGAAGTTCGAGGATTTCGCATACGGGGAGGTCAATCATGGGTAAGTCGGCTCCTCTCACATTCGCGGCACTGGTCCAGGAGTTCTTTACCGACTACATGGTTCAGCAGCGCGCGCTCAGCCCTTGCACCGTGGCGTCATATCGCGATGCGTTTGTACTTCTCCTGCGCTTCGCCGAGCAACGGCTGGCCAAGCCGCCGACCGCCTTACAGTTGGCAGACCTTGATCCGAAGTTCTTGGCCAGCTTCCTCGATCACCTGGAACGAGATCGGCACAACTCGGTGCGCAGTCGCAATATCAGGCTCGCTGCGGTTCGCTCGTTTCTGAAGTTCGCTGCAAGGCGTGACGTCGCAAGCCTGCATGTGATCGAGCAGGCCCTGGCAGTGCCGATGAAGCGCTTCGACAGGCCGATGATCGGATTCCTGTCGTGCGAGCAGATGCTCGCCGTGATGGACGTGCCGACGACGACTTGGCTCGGGCAACGTGATCGACTATTGCTGACCTTGCTCTACAACACCGGAGCCAGGGTGTCGGAGATGGTTGGCGTTCGCGTCGCCGATGTGGTTCTGGGCCCGACGAGTTGTATCTATCTGCATGGCAAGGGGCGCAAGCGACGGTCGCTTCCTCTGTGGAAGAACACGGCGAGAGACGTGCGCGCATGGCTGCGCATCAATGTGCAACTGGTTGCAGGTTCGCCATTGCTGCCCACCCGCGACGGCAATGCGATGACCCGTGCCAACGCAACACAGCGCCTGAAGCTTGCGGTCAAGGCAGCATCCGACCGTCATCCCGAGCTCGCCAAGCGGTCCGTCAGTCCGCACATCATCCGGCACTCGACTGCCATGGCGATGCTTCAGTCTGGCGCGACGCCCGTAGAGATTGCGCTGTGGCTCGGACACGAGAGTCCATCGACCACTCACATGTACGTGGAGGCAGATCTCGCCATGAAGGAGCGCACTCTCGCGCGCCTGAAGCCGCCCGACATAAAGCCGGCGCGGTATCGGCCACCGCCGACGCTGTTGAAGTTCCTGCAGTCGCTGTGATTATGTGAATCGAACTCATCTTCGGCGAATGCCAGTACC
>CAZADK010000628.1:0-2781 GCA_964483855.1 uncultured Rhodoferax sp. | reverse complement strand
AAGGTGGAATACTGGGCGCTGGCCCGTGCCATCGTTCCGTTCGCGGTGCTAGAAATCATTCTGTTGCTGGCCATCGTGCTGGTGCCAGAATTCACTCTGTTCCTGCCCCGCATGGTCGGCCTGTTGTAACAGCGGGTCACTGCGCCTTACTGCCTTCAACCAACCCGGGAAACAACCATGAAACTCCGCATTCTTGCCACCGTTCTACTGTCACTGGCCGGCGCCGCCCTGGCGCAAGAGGTCCGTATCGGACTGGACTCGCCGCCGGACGCGGTGCGCTCCGGCTCCTACGTGTTCGCCAAGGCGCTGGGCGACCAACTCAAGGCCTCCGGATTCACGGTCAAGGAATTGCCCGTCAACTCCATCGGCGGCGAGGCCGAGCGGCTCGACCAGACCACGCAGGGGCTGCTGGAAGTCAACATGGCCGACCTGGCGCGTTCCGCGCAGCTCAACAAGCTGACCTTCGGTTTCGGCTTGCCCTACCTGTATGACTCGTTGGCGCACCTGGACCGCGCCGATGCCGCTGGCGGCCTGCTCGCCAAGGTCAATGAAGGCGTGGTCCCGAAGGGCGCGCGCGTCGTGTCGCTGGTGGCGGTGGGCGGTGGCACCGGCATCTTCAACACCAAACACGAAATCACCAAACCCGACGACATGGCCGACCTGCGCATGCGCGGACTCGACGAAAACCAGATGAAGCTGTTCCGCGCCTGGGGTACGAACGGCGTGGTCATCACGATGCCGGAGGTGGCCAACGCGCTGCAGACCGGCATCGCGTCCGGCTACATCAACCCGCCCTTCGTGCCGTTCCTGTTCGGGCATGGCGCGATCCTGAAGTTCTATACGCCGGCCAATGTGTCGCAGTCGCTGCGCGTGGCGATGGTGTCCGAGGACTGGTACAAGAAACTGCCGGCCGATCGCAAGGCGGCGTTCGATGCGGCCGTGGTCAAGGCGCATGCGGCCAACCGAGCCTGGGTCAAGACCAGTGACGAACAGGCGATGGATCAGATCGCCAAGGCGGGCATGAAGATCACGCCGCTGACGCCTGACGGCCGCAAGCAGTTCCAGGAACGTTCACGCACGTCATGGACGGCGATCCTCTCGGAAGCCGAGATCAAGCCGTTTGTCGATGCTGCCAACAAGACGCGCTGACGTCCTGAGCACCCCCAGGAAATGACTGCATCATTCCCGCCCCCAAGGGTCGAGCAAAGTGGCAAAGCCACATTTGCTTGAGAACCGTGCGCGCGCTGCTGTCACTGAGCAACGTCGTGGACCGGTTCTGCCGCTTTGGCGCGGCAACCGGTCTGGTGTTGATGCTGGTGCTGATCGCGATCCAGGTCGTGGCGCGTTACCTGTTCTCGGAGCCGCCCGGCTGGACCGAAGAAGGCGCGCGTTATGCCATGGTGTGGTCGGGGTTGCTCGGCGGCGCCGTTGCGTTCAAGGCCGGAGCGGATCCGGTGATGCTGCGCCTCAAGGCACTCGAAGGCAACCCGGCCATCGCCTGGCTGCGCGCAGCCAGCGTCGTCGTGTTCGTGGCGCCGATCCTGTATTTCTGCCTGTTCGGCCCCGGCCAGGACCTGGCACGCGGTTTTCTGGCGCGCTCGGCGACGCGCAACACCGAGGCCATCGGTCTGTCCATGGCCTGGTTCACGGCAGCGCTGCCGGTGACCTTCATCGCCATCCTGATCCACGTCGCTGCCGGTCTGGCAGCAGGAAAAAAATCATGAAGAAACTGCCACCCGTGCAGACAATCAAGGTGGGTGCTCTGGTCTGGCGCGTGATCGAGACACCCGGCAAGAAGAACGGCCCGGTGCTGTTCATGTTGCCCGGCACGCTGGGTACGGCTGCGATATTCGAGGCCGCGATGCTGGAACTGGGCACGCGCATTCGCATGGTGTCTGTCACCTACCCGATGATCGAGGACATCCACCGCCTGGCCGATTCGCTGGCCGGCCTGATGGACAAACTCGGCATCGCGCGTGCCAGCCTCGTGGGCTCGTCGCTGGGCGGTTTCCTGGCGCAGCATTTCGCGGCGCGCCACGCAGAGCGGGTGGACAAGCTGATTCTCGGCAACACCTTGTGCGATCCCAACCTGACACGCCGTGTCGTCAACCGCATGCCGGTCGATGCACTGCGCGCCCAGAGCGCCCAGGCCCACCGCGACATGGTCGTGAACTCGGTCCGTTCCTGGCCGGAAACCGATCCGCTGGCCAAAAGACTCAAGACCATCCTGATCGACAGCGGCACCCGCTTGCTCAGTGCCCGCGCCATGAAAGCGCGCGTGCTGGCCGTGCAGGCCGCGCCCGCCGTACCGCCATTGGCGATCGGCGGTGAGCGCATCACCATCATCGACTGCGAAGACGACCCCCTGTTGCCGCGCGTGGTGCAGGACGACGTGGTGCGGCGCTACCCGGGCGCGCGCCATGTGCGGCTCAGCAGCGGTGGCCATTACCCGAATATCCTGCGCACCCGCGACTACAACGCCACGCTCCGGCAGGCGTTGGGCGTCGACTGAGAGCGCCCCAACTCGGCCGCTGCGCCTCTGGCCCTGGGGGTCGCCCGGCGTTTTCCCATGCGTTTGGAAGGCAGTGGCTGCGACGAACCGCACGGTCAGCAGGCAGGTGATTGCCATGGTTTCTACAATGGCGGCACCATGACGCACGCCATCCAGTACACCCGGGCCCAGGCCCTGCCCGCCATCCTCGCCAGCCGCATCGCCATCCTCGACGGCGCCATGGGCACGATGATCCAGCGCCTCAAACTGGGCGAGGCCCACTACCGGGG
>CAZADK010000627.1:1436-2784 GCA_964483855.1 uncultured Rhodoferax sp. | reverse complement strand
ATTTCCGGCGCAACCCGGCTTCACCCACCATCAACCACGAAAGTATCACCCCATCGACGCCAGCATGGCCGTCGCCACCATGTAGACCTCAGCATCACTCACCCGCCAAACGCCCCTGGATCGATCCTCAGGCGTTTTTTTGCGTCGCAAGCTTGCCATCCGGTGGGCATTTTTTTGTCTGTACTTTTTGGCGAGCCTATGAGAATTTTTGAATCCGTCGCCGGGTTGCCGGTCGCCAGTGCCGGGCGGGATTGGCCCGTTGACCGTGACCATGCTTGTGCACAAGACGCTGCAGTCGGCGCGGCGATTGGCCCAATGATCGTGTTCCGCCGCCGTCGGGTGCGCCGCGGGAGAGCTGTCACGTCGCCGCTCAGCAAGTCTTGCAGACAGTCTTGGAGCCAGCCCAGTTGCTCAGAGGGCCGCGCAGGTCAATGCCCCGGCGCAGTGCGGTCATTTCGGCCACGATGCTCATGGCAATTTCCGGCGGTGTCAGCGCGCCCAGGTTCAAACCCACGGGCCCGTGCATCCTGGCGGCTTCTCCCGGACTCACGTCGAACTCCAGCAGCCGTTCCCTGCGCCTGGCGTTGTTCTGCAGCGAGCCGAGCGCCCCGACGTAGAACGCGGGCGTGCGCAAAGCCTCCATCAAGGCCAGGTCGTCGAGCTTGGGGTCGTGGGTGACGGCAACCACGGCGCTGTTGTGGTCCAGATTCATGGCCAACACCAGGTCATCGGGCATGGTGGTCGATAAGGTCACGCCCGGGACCATGTCCCATCCCTCGTGGTATTCGACGCGTGGCTCGCAGATGGTGACCTGATAGTCCAGCATGCCGGCCATCGTGGCCAGGTAGCGGGACAACTGCCCGCCGCCGATGACGAGCAGGCGCAGGCGCGGGCCGTGTACGGTGGTCAACGTCGCTCCGTCAAAGACCACGCGGTCGCCTTCGTTGGCCGGTAGGTGGCGCACCAGCCCGGTGGTGGTATCGAGCCGGCGCTGCACGCGGCGGTGGCTTTGAATCTCGGCCAGCAGCTGACGCAATTGTGATTGGGGAGACAGTGGCTCCAGCACGATTTGCACCGTGCCTCCACATGGCAGTCCGAAGCGGCGCACCTCCTCGGCGGTCTGGCCATAAGTGGTGACCTCGGGCAATTTCATGGCGAGCTGCGAGCGCGCAACGCGGCCAATCAGGTCGTCCTCGATGCAGCCGCCCGAGACCGATCCGGCGACCTGGCCATCGTCGCGGATGATCATCAGCGATCCAGGCGGGCGCGGGGCTGAGCCCCAGGTGCGCACCACGGTTCCCATCACCACGCGATGGCCCCGGTCGAGCCAGTCGAGTGCGGTACGGAT
>CAZADK010000627.1:0-1426 GCA_964483855.1 uncultured Rhodoferax sp. | reverse complement strand
GATGACGTCGATGTCGATGCTGTTCATGGGTGCTCACTTGTCGTGGGGGCTCGATGGCAAATCTGCGGGTCGGCGATGGCGTGCGCTGACTCAGACATGGGCAAAAGGGTGCAACTGGTCCGATCCGGACACTGCGTGTACGCTGGCGTTGAACGATACGACGATGCGATCGGCCTGGCCCTGGTAGGGCATGGCCTGGTGCGGCAACCACGAAGGGAACACGACCAGCTGGCCAGGCAGGGGTGCGATATCGAGATGGGCCGACTGCAGGTAGGCGTTGCCGAAGTCCATGTGTGCGCCGCCGAGGTGCTGAAAGTGCGGGCCGTAAAAGCGTGTGGCGCCGTTGGCCGCGCCCAGCGCGGGATGCGCCGCACGACGGACATCGTCATCAGTCTGCACGCAATACACGCCCGACCATGAGCAGTTGCCGTGGGTGTGCACATCGTGGTGGCTGCCCTGGCTGCTGATCTGAAACCAGATGCCGCGCAAGGCGATCTGCAGGCCAGGCTTGGCCTCGGGCCACGCAGCCTGGTTGGCCAGCACCACGCTCTGTCGGATGCCGTCGACGAGGAAACGCACGAACTGCTCCCACTCTGCCACGTGGATACGCTG
Source organism: uncultured Rhodoferax sp. (assembly GCA_964483855.1). Classification (GTDB taxonomy): domain Bacteria; phylum Pseudomonadota; class Gammaproteobacteria; order Burkholderiales; family Burkholderiaceae_C; genus CAISIP01. The sequence continues at coordinate 814 of CAZADK010000627.1, read as the reverse complement.
CAACAGATCGTCGCGGCTGGCGTAGAAGGCGGCGCCTGCCCGCGCGGCGGGGTCGGTGGCACGCATCGACTGGAACACGCGCGCCAGCAACGGGTTGACCTCTTGCGCCTGAGCAAAGTGGTGCACACCCAGGGGCGTGCACCAGAGTTGCAGCAGTGGATCAGGCGCCATCGCTGTGCGGGCAGTCAGGCCGGTTCGGGCAGGTCGGCAGGCCAGCGCAGTCGGTGACCCGTACGCGCGGCCAGTGCCTCGATGTCTGCAGGGCTGTCCACGTCGGTGCGATAGCGCCGGTTGGCCGAGACCCAGCGGTACACGGCTTCGGGGTGGGCCGATTGCCATTGTTTGCAGCCCACGCGCGCTTCGCCCGCAAGGATCAGGTCACGCACCTCACCGGTGAACATCACCGGATTGCCCGGCTGGTCATCCACCTCGGGCTGGACGACCTGGGTGCCCTCAGGTCGCTTCTTGTAGGCGCCGATCAGGTCGTTGATGTCCTGCCCGTTGATCAGCGGCTGATCAGCCAGCGCCACCAGCACGCCATCGACCTTCGACGAGAGCGCCATCAGCCCGAGCCGCAGCGAAGAGACCTGGCCCTCGTCCGGGTCCGGGTTGCGCACCAGCGTGACCGGAAAGTCCCGCACTGCCGGCTCGATGCGATCAGCATGGTGGCCCAGCACGACCACCAGTTCGTCCACGCCCGCGCCCGAGAGCGCGATCAGCTGGCGCCGGATCAGCGACACGCCACCGAGCTCCAGCAGGCACTTGGGTCGATTACCCATACGCGATCCCGAACCCGCCGCCAGCAGCACTGCGC
>CAZADK010000626.1:0-2792 GCA_964483855.1 uncultured Rhodoferax sp. | reverse complement strand
GTCTCAAGTAGCCGCGCAGGTCGCCTGAGCGCCGAAGGCCGGTCGCAAACCGGCTGCGGCGTCGGCGCGTGCGCAAATCGCCAGGTCGCGGCCGGAGCGCGATCGCTTCAACGGCGGCCACGCCGCAATCGACTGTCGCAGGAAAGGCACCCAGCGCCACTTGCAGGCGAGCACCGGCGTGGGCGCAGTCATATCGAGCCGAGCCTGGTCGATCGAGAATCCTCGTTCCGCCTTGCGATGGTTGGAGGCTGGCCGATTGCTGCAGTACGGATCGACCATCCACACTTCGGCGCACGCCTGCGCGTGCTGACCCAAGAAAGCTGCGAGCGCGCCTTCGCTGTCGCGTTGATGGAGGACGTGGCTGCCGATGATCAGGTCGAGGCAGCCGTAAGCTACGCCATCAACTTCGCCGGTGCTCGCTGCTCATCGGCAAGTCAGTTGCCATCGGGGCTGCGTTCGGATTGATCGCCAGCATGGTGTTCGCGCTGGGAGCGGATTCGGCTGCGACAGCCATGAAAACCGATTGGCTGTGTGGTTGCAATGAAGCAGCACGCAGGGATCTGTTTGTCCCGTTGTCGTAAGGTTGCGTGGTGCTGCCCTCACCGCAGCAGGATCATGTTCCCGGGCAAGTGCAGAGGGCGTGCCATGCCCATGTGGTCGCTGCTTCCGGGGGCGATGGCGCCTTTGCCGGGATTGCCCGCCGGAGGCAGTATCGGTACACCACCCGGGTCGCGCGGACCGCGCACCGGCACATACACCACCGACGGCCGCTGGGCGTTGGAGTGAGGATACAGATCCATCAGGTCGTAGACGATGCGCGGCATGTCGGTCCTGACCGGCAGGCCCAGTTTCTGCGCCATCTGCACCGGAATGGGAAAGTCGTGGGTCCAGCGCCCATCGGTCATCACCAGCGCGAGTTCCTCGGCCTTGTTGTACGGCAGTCGTTTGGTCAGAATGTCGGCGACGAAGCTGGCTACCTGCACGCGCGCCTTGGCGGCGATGTCCGCCATCATGATGGTCTCGTCGCTGATCTGCGCGGGCAGTTTGATTTCCAGCACCTTGAGGATTGACACAGCCGGAAAATCGCCGATCTGCGGGTCGACCGGGCCGAGCACGGCGTTGCGATCCATCACGATTTCGTCCGCCGCCAGCGCAATCAAGGTGCCGCCGCTCATCGCATAGTGGGGAACGAACACGGTGACCTTGCCCTTGTGCTCCATCAGAGCCTTGGCGATCTGTTCTGCCGCGAGCACCAGTCCGCCGGGCGTATGCAGGATGAGGTCGATCGGCTGCGCGTCCGGGGTTTGACGGATCGCGCGCAATACCGCTTCCGAATCCTCGATGTTGATCGAAGACGACACCGGGACCCCGAGGATGCTGCGGTTTTCCTGGCGATGGATCAGCGCGATGGCGCGCGAGCTGCGTTCGGTCTGGAACTGGTCGAGCAGGAGGTTGCGGTTAATCTGCGTCATGTCGCGCGTGCCGAACACCTGCCACAAGACGATGGCGATCAGGAGTAGCCAGAACGTCAGGCGCGCCAGGGCAGACAGGCGTGTCAGGAGGCCGGGGCGCTGCTGTGGGGTAGCGGGATTCAAGGGGCGTCCTTCCAAAGGCCGCAGGATGCGCGAGACCGCATTCCCATGACGGGTACAGGAAGAGTTCGGCAGCGATACCTGTGACTACTGCCGTTGTTGTGTTCCCTTGGGATGCTCCGGCGCAAATGCGGATGGAGTCCGGTCGGGCAGGAGACGATAGCCATTCTTGAGCGAGTGCTCTGTTCGTTGTCGCACCAATTCGTGCGAGACCGGCGCAGTCGGGGCAGGCGGCCGGCTGCAGTGTGTGCCAGCGCACGACCGGGCATTGGTCGTGCGGCTAGGCTGAGTTGGCTGCGGCGACATGGCCTTGCCGCTCGCATTTATTTCGGGAGGGAATTGCGCGATGATGAACATGGGTTACCCCAGCCTTTGGGGCATATTGGTGCTGGTGGCCGACATCTGGGCGATCATCAGCATCTACCAGAGCGGCGCGTCGAACGAGAAAAAGCTGATCTGGATTATCGCGGTGGTGCTGTTGCCGCTATTGGGGCTGATCGTGTGGTATTTCCTCGGGCCGCGCGTAGGGCGTCGCGCCTAGCCGTTTGTCGGACTTGGGAATCGTCGATGAGAAAATCGGTGGCAGCGGCCGGATCGGATCCGGGCGTGAGCGCCCATTGCGTGCGCCCCGCAATTCAAGCTCAACGCCCGGCGCAATGCAGTATGGCCGGCAAGGCGAACTCACGCCCGATCACCGAGCGCACCTCGAGGTATTTGGCGCGCAGCCCGGCGCTGAGCGCCGCGAGGTCGACGCTGCCGTTGGCGTCGCACGGGAAGACGTAGCCGCGCCCGGGTCTGTAGAGGGAGCGAAAACGCAATTCGTAGTTGCCGGGCGGGAAAGTGGAGGAGGTCATTGCGCTTCGATGTATGGTGTACGGTCAAGCATGGAGTCCATACGATGCGCGCGCGCGGGTATGACTGTCTGTACGTTGCCCAACCCAGCGTAGTGCCGCGCAATCATCGATACATGAAATTGCGCTTTTTGGCCGATGGCGGCGCGGCAAATCGCAGCAATTCCTACGGGTATCGCTGCGGTTTGCGCCTTGCCGTCGACCATGATCGATCGATTTCACCATCGATTTCAATTTCTACCGGCAATTGCGGGGCACGACACTAGCCATGCCGGCGCTGGCAAGCGGGGCGCCAAAAGCTTGTGTATTCTTATGCTCCAGAGCGCTCGCATTTCAGACCGGTGCCGCT
>CAZADK010000625.1:0-2799 GCA_964483855.1 uncultured Rhodoferax sp. | reverse complement strand
GCACTGGTGCTGACGCTGGACCTGCAGGTCATCGGCCAGCGCCACAAAGACCTCAAGAACGGCCTTTCGGCCCCGCCCCGCCCGACACTGGCCAACCTGATCAATCTGGCCACCAAGCCGCGCTGGTGTCTGGGCATGGCCGCAACGAAGCGCCGCACCTTCCGCAACCTCGTGGGCCATGTCAAGGGAGTCAGCGACATGAGTTCGCTGGCCGCGTGGACAAACGAGCAATTCGATCCGCGCCTGTCCTGGGCCGATGTTGCCTGGGTCAAGGAGCGCTGGGGCGGCAAGCTCATTCTCAAGGGCATCATGGATGCCGAAGACGCGCAGCTGGCGGCCAAGGCCGGCGCCGACGCGATCGTCGTCAGCAACCACGGCGGTCGCCAGCTCGACGGTGCACCGTCGAGCATTGCGGCTCTGCCGGCGATCGTGGCCGCAGTCGGCGACCAGACCGAGGTCTGGATGGATGGCGGCATCCGCAGCGGCCAGGACGTGCTCAAGGCCTGGGCGTTGGGCGCGCGCGGCACGATGATCGGCCGCGCCATGGCCTACGGCCTGGGCGCCATGGGCGAAGCCGGCGTGACACGGGCGCTGGAAATCATCCACAACGAACTGGACACCACGATGGCGTTCTGCGGCCACACCGACATCCGCAACGTCGACCGCGGCATCCTGTTGCCCGGCACCTTCCCGACCTGATCGACCGGGAAACGGCGCCACGCCCATGGAACTCCCGGCCATGGCCAGCTGGGCCTGGATACCGATCGTCATCGGCGCGGCATTCATGCAGACCATCCGCAACGCCGCACAACGCAGCCTGGTGGGCGAACTCGGGACCCTGGCCGCCACGCTGGTGCGTTTCCTGTACGGCTTGCCGTTCGCGCTGGCCTGGTTGCTGCTGGTGGTCGGGTTGTCCGATACCGGCACACAAGCCTGGCCGGACCTTTCGCCGTCGTACCTGGCGTGGCTCGCCGGTGGCGCCGTCAGCCAGCTGGCGGCCACCGCCTTGCTGCTGTTGGCGATGAAGCAGCGCAACTTCATCGTCGGGGTCACCTTCTCCAAGACCGAGGTGCTGCAGGTCGGTGTGTTCGGCGCCGTCGCGCTGCAGGAACTGCCCACCGTGGGTGCCGCAATCGCGATGCTGGTCGCCACGCTGGGGGTGGTGCTGCTGTCGTTGCCGCGCCAGCCGGGAACGGTGGTGGCGAACTGGCGTGGCAACGCCGCATGGTTCGGCCTGGCCAGCGGCGCCTGTTTCGCCCTGGCCAGCGTCGGTTATCGCGGCGCGGCGCTGCAATGGCCGGGTGTGTCGGCCTGGCTGGTCGGTGCCTGCGGCGTACTGCTGGCCCAGGTGCTGCAGACCGTGTTGCTCGGCGGCTGGTTGTGGCTGCGCCAGCCTGGCACGATGGCCGCGATCGGTCGCGCCTGGCGGTTGTCGACCGTGGCGGGCGCCATGGGCGCGATGGCCTCCATCGGCTGGATGACAGCCACCGCGCTGCGCCCGGTCGTCGATGTCCGTACGCTGGGCCTGGTCGAGGTGTTGTTCAGCTACCTGGTCTCGCGCCGATTGTTCCGCGAACAGACGAGCCGCAAGGAACTGGCCGGCCTGCTGCTGGTGGGCGCCGGTGTCATCGTCATATCGGCACAATGGTGATCGACGGGACGCAACCCGGCCCGGCTCCCGACCACCGGGCTTCCCGCTGAATGGGCAACCTCCGCCAAAGGTTCCATCCCCGCTACCAACGCAGACAGCTCACCGTGCTTGTCATCGAGGGCTTCGCCGCGCGCCGCCGATCACGATCCAGTTGGTGCTGCCGGGTGTGGGCGCGATGCGCCGCCAACGGCATCGGTCAACCAGGCTGCAGGCAGAACTCGCCCACCATCTGCGCGGTGGCCCGGCCGGTCAGCCTGTGCCTGTGGCCATCGAAGGCGTCATACAGCGCCTGGTGCTGGCGCAACGACGCGTCGCCAACGCGCTGGTAGTAGCCACGCACCCAATCGATCAACGGCATGAAGTGGCGGTTTTGCTCCTGCAGCGACTTGAATTTGTGCGGCTCCCAGGGTCTGCTGTAGCAGTTGGCGACACAGGCCCGCGTACCGGGATCCAGGAACAGCAGCAAACTGGCGGATGGCAAGGCCGCCTGTATCAGATCTGCGTAACACCCCTCGACCACCCAGCGCGGCGTGCGGGAGCAAAAGCCACGCACCTGGGCCAGCGCCACGTGCTTGTCCCGCGGCACGGCAATCTGATCCGGCTCCCAGGCCACGGTGTCGAGATCCAATGCGCAAAGGTCGTGCGTCAGCGCCAGATCCCGGGCCAGGGTCGATTTGCCGGAACCGGAGTTGCCGATGATCGCGATACGCATGGGTCTGGATTCTCCGGTAGGGATTCGCCGAGGCAGCAAATGCCGCCACCCCCCGATTGTCACAGACTGGGCAGGCGGTCGGAGCCTGCGACGCTGCATCACCACGCATCGCGCCCCGCAATTGTCCTGTCATGCGACAGCCGCGGTTGGACCGGACCGATCGGGCGGTTCGTCCACGCGGGTAAAACAGGCCGAGGTCTGCGCACCGAGCAGCACGGCTTCCAGCAACATGGCGCGTGGTCGCACCCACAGGCCCTGCGTGCCGTACAAGGCCTGGTACAGCACCATCACCTCCAGTGTCTCGCCGTGGCCGGTCAGGTCGCAAAATCGTGCAGCGGCCATGGGTGGCAAACATGGCAGCGGTTTGCGCAGGCCCGGGGAGCAGGACCAGGCATGCCGATTGATAGCAGCGGCTTGCGCGCGCCCGGGGAGCAGG
>CAZADK010000624.1:0-2802 GCA_964483855.1 uncultured Rhodoferax sp. | reverse complement strand
TGCAGCTCGTGGGTCGGTGTTCCCGCTTCCCTTTGCCAGGTGGCGAACGTGTGCCGCAAATCATGCCAGCGGAAGTCGTGAATGCCCGCCCGCAATGCAGAGCATTGCGCCAGGCCCTGGTATTGACCTGCACAATGGGATTGCCTTCGTAGGTGAACACATGTGTCTGGTGATCGCCATTGCGCTTCTCCAGCACATCGAGCGCCGCCTGGTTGCGCGGGACCGAATGCGGCCGGCCATTCTTGTGTTCGGCGCCTGACACCCACAAGTGCCGCCGTTCCAGGCTGATCTGCTTCCATTGCAACCGGGTCACGTTCGCCTGCCGCAGACCGGTTGCCAGCGTCGTCATAGTCCGAAGAACCCCATGATTGACATCGGGCTCGGGAGCGATCAGATGTCCATGACATGACGCAGCATGGCGAACGGCACGTGCCAACCGGCGCCGCCTTCGCAATCGACGGTGGCGGTGCGTTGGTTGATGCGGGTGATGATTCCGACTTGGTGCTGCAACTTCTCGCCAGCGGCAAATAGCCGCCGGCCAGCACAGGGCGAAAACGAATCAGGCGCGCTCAGCGGTCACGCTCAAACGCAGGCCCACTGCGTGCAGTACCTTGTGCAGTGTGGCAACGGTCGGGTTCCCGTTTTCGCTCAGGGCACGGAATAGCGACTTTTCACCCACATCGGCGCGGCGAGCCACGTCGGCCATGCCGTGCGCTTTGGCAACCTGTCGAAGGGCCACCAGCAGCGCGGCGGGGTCATCCAACTCCAAGGCGGCTTCAACGTATGCGGCGGCTTCCGCCGGGTCTTTAAGGGACTCGATTAAATAACTTTGGTAGCCCACACTGCGCGGTGCATTCATGGTCAGCCCCTTTCTCTCCAGTCGTTCAGGTAATCAATAGCCTGCCGCATGGCACGGCCTTGGTCGGCTTTGTCGCTGCCACACAGCAGCAGCACCAATACCGGCCCTTGTCGGCTCAGATACACGCGATAGCCCGGCCCCTTGTCGATGCGAAGCTCTTGCACGCCATCGCGCAAGGGTTTGCAGTCCCCAAAATTTCCGGCCTCCAGCCGCAGTAGCCGGGCCTTGATGGCGGCGCGACCTTGCCGGTCAGCCAATGCGTCCAGCCACTGCGCAAAAGGTACGCGCCCAGCACTATCGCTGTATATCTGAATGTCCATCAATAGTATCTTAAACGGTACCGCTACGCTACCACGTGCAGTTTGCCTGGCTCGCCAGTGCTATCAAACAGCACCCCGGCAAGGCTCAGGATATGCGCTTCTATTCTCTCCAGATACGGGCGCAGGGCGTCGACACTTCGCGGCCTGTAACCTTCGGCGGTTGCGCTTGGTTTATGACCCATCACCTGCGCAATTGCCCCGGCAGGCGCCCCGGCAGCCTCACCCGGCAGCGAGAACGAGCGACGTAGGCCGTGAATGGTCGGGCCATCAATGGCGGCGCTCTTCAGGGCCTTCGCATGACTGGCGCGGGTGTCGGTAATCCGTCCTGATTTGGCCGTGCTGGCGAACACATAGGCTCCCCCCTTGGGCAAGCCTGCCAGCAGGTGCGCCATGTACGGGCTCAGGGAAATTGTGCGGGTTGCGTCCACCTTGTCAGCAATGGTCAGCTTGCGCCACTGAAAATCCACATTCGTCCACGTCAGCGCGGCCAGTTCTTCGCGGCGAGCACCGGTTAGCAGCAAGGCGCGCAGGTAGGCGCTTGCCGTGCGGTTGCTCAGTTGCTCCACTCCTGCCCACCAGCCCGGCACTTGGGCGGCCTCCAGCGCATCAGTGCGCTTGGTGTTTCTGGGCAAGTTCTCCAAGATGGCGGCGGCCCTGCCCGCTTCGCGATCTGTCATGGCCCGGTATTCAGGGCGAGCGGCACACCAACGCAGGAAGCCTCGAAACATCATCAGGGCGCGGGTAGCTTGGTGTTTTCCGGCCATTGCTTTTAGGTCGGCAAGGTAACGAGGCTTCCATGCTTCGCGGCGCTTGGGTCTGCCCGTCTCCAGATACTGCGGCCAGAGTTCGCCCACTGTCAGGGCTTGGGCGGCGGCTGCCGTTGCGGCGGCATGGTCGGCCTGTTGCTGGCGCTCCAGTTGCCGGGGGTCGGTGCCACCGTCCAACATCACGCCAATACGCCTAGATTCTTTCCGTGCGCCGTCAATGCTCCAGATACGAACATCGCCGATGGTGCGGCGGATAGTCTGGCGGTTTAACTTGGCTTCATAGACGAACGATTTGGCTCCGGCCGCGGTGACACGCACTCGCGGGCCAGACGCTCCACTGTCACGCATGCAAGCCTGTTGCTTTCCGTTCGGGCAGGCCAGGCGTTCGATTGCCCCGGCAGTTAGGATCTGAAATTACTGTCCAGGTGGACGGGTCAGGCAATTTGGTTTGAGGCTCTTTCGGATCCATGGCATCCCCTCGATGCAGCCCTGTGAAGGAGCCCCAGCAGGCCAGCAGGGAACTGGCTTTTCGGTCGGATTGCAGCCCGGCCTATCTGGGGCGAAACGGCTACGCAGTCTCCAGTTCAGGCGCGGCCATGCGCTTGCGTGGCAAGCAGACGCGGCGAGACCCCGTGTCAGGCGCGCGACCTCAAACCACCTGCACGTGCGATTCAAAAAGGTAGGCGTCCAGCGTCTGTTGGACTGCAGGCACGACCGAACGTGAGGTCTGCGGCAGTGACACACTCACGCGCATGCCGCGCGGCCCCCCGGCGCTGACCTGCACCTGCGCATCGGCCAACTGGAACTGCTCGTTCAGCAAATGCTTGACCATGCGCGCTGCCGCGTCGCAGCGCAG
>CAZADK010000623.1:1927-2821 GCA_964483855.1 uncultured Rhodoferax sp. | reverse complement strand
AGTGTCGCAGTAGGCGGCACGGCCGCGTTGCTGATTGGCGGGAGACTGCGGGTCGGGCGGGGCTGCTGCAGCTCTTGAACGGGCTGCTCATAAAAATGCCAACCGCGCCAGGTGTCTGACCAATAGCGCGGATAGCCCGCCGGCATGTCCTGGGCGCTGCATGTCAGGCTGGACATCCACAGGCCCAGCGCAACCAGCGGCCAGAGGCGGATGCAATGTTGTGTCACCTTTGCGCGCATGGCAGCACTTCACCGCAAGGAGGTCGGGGGCTCGCCGCTCAGGCAGTAGTCGATGCCAAATTCAATCGACATACGACGCGCCTTGTCGGCGCCTGGAACCAGCACGCCGTCCTGCCAGAACAGCACCATTAGCCTGGCGCAGCCGCTTTGCGCATACCGGCGTTCGGTGCGCACATCGATATTGATCGTTGACTGCGACTGAAAGCGACGACTGATCGCGTCGGCGCTCTCCCCAGTCAGCACACCGCTGGCTTTGCCGTCATTGGCCTGCAGGGCCTGGCGCATCAGGGGTGATGCGTCGGCTACCGGCACACGTGGAACGTTCGCGGACAGCACCAATGGGGAATGCGAGACGGCGAGAGCCATGAACAGGTTCAGGACGAGGGTTGCTTGTGTGGACTTGTTCATTGGCATTTGCCTTTTCCGTAGTAGCAATCCGTAGTGCGTTGGCTCGCGCGGTTCGAGATGGACTCCTGGCTGGGTAGCGTCGGGACGATGGACGCATAGAACTCGCTCAGATCCATCTTGGCGAAGTCCAATACCTGGAGCTGGGCCAGTGTGAAGCCCGAACAATCAGGCCCCCTGGGATTTCCCCAGCCGCGGCCTATTTGTGCGCGACCTTGCTCGTTCACGATGCGGGCGAGCACACTGTTGA
>CAZADK010000623.1:0-1917 GCA_964483855.1 uncultured Rhodoferax sp. | reverse complement strand
GTTGAAGCAGCATTTACCCGTGGTGCGCTCGATGCACGAGATGCAGTGACCCAGCAGCCGTATGCACGATGAACAGTAGCTGCCCAGGGAGTGGCACAGTTGCGCTCCTTCTTTCATCGCAAGACGCGCCTCGGATGGGTTGCACGAAGTCAGCGACATGACCGCGTACATCAGCACCGAAATCGCCAGTGACCAGGGGTCGAAGGCCACGACCAGGCTTTCGGTCGACAACAGGACCGAGGAGCCGGCCGGCAGCGCCGTGCCGTTGACCGCTACCGTGACGCCGTAACTGGTGAAGGATCCGCTGAAGCCGCCGTTTGCCAGCAGTGCGGACAAACCCTGTGTGACGAAGGCGCGGTTGTCCGCGTTCATCAGGATGTCAAAAACCAGACGCGATCCAACACCGAAGATGCCGCGGTTGGTCATGCCGGCACCGGAGGCGTCGGTATCGCAGCAGTTCTTGAAAAGACGGTCGCGACAGCTGTTGGCTTCGCCCTTGAAAACCTGCATGCTGTCCGTGTCCAGATACACCGCAGCCTCGCGGGCGGCCTCGAGCAGGGCCATGGAGCGCGCAAAATCTCCGTCCTGGGTCGACCGGGTGTCAAAGCAGTTTCCCGCAATGCAGAACACGTTGGCCGGGCAATTGGTCACCGACACCGATTTTGATGGGGCAAGCGGACATGCATACTTGTTTTGCGTGATGGCGCAGCTGCCGTCCTCGGCGTTTGTCTCAAGACAGGTGGAGCCAACCGCCTTGCAACCGGCAGATGTCAGTTCGGCGCAGGAGTCGGTATTGGCGTCCTGCGGGCAGGACATGGGTGTCTCGTAGCGCCAACAGGCACGCGCTATTTCAGCGCCATCGACTATTCTGGCCGTCGGTCCGTCCACGCAAAGCGGCGAGCCCATCACCTGGCAGCGGGTTCCAGTATCCAGTCCTGGACATTGTTCCTCCCATTGGTCGCTGGTGCTGACGGTCGTGCGCGGCCTCTCAAAACGCAGCCGCATCTGCGGGATGGCTCCAAACGTCGGGTTGGCCTGCCAGCCAACAATGGAGCGCTGACTGTGGTGTGTCCAGAAAGCGTAGTGGGCACTGCCGTGTATGTCCTTTCCAAAATAGGACGTCAGCGTCGCCGATGGTGACCAGCAAACTTGTCTGTCCAGCGTCGTTGTGATGAAACCGTCCTCGCGATTTCCGGTGAGGTAGACGATGTAGTCGCCCTGTTGTGTACCGATTGGGCAGTTGGACAACGCATTGAGGAATGGCAGTTCCGTGGTGCAGCTCACGTCCCCGGCGTCGCCCGAGCTTCCGGTACAGGATTGACGTTGCTCGGCGGCGAGCAGGGCGGTGACATCGCATGTGTTGCCATCGCACCGGGTATCGGTTACCCAGACGCCGCGCCGCTCATAGTCGGGAATCGTTGCGATCCTCTGCGGGAACACCCGGGTTCGGGTCATGTCCACGTCGACGGTGGCAAGTGTTGCCCCAGCATCGGTGACCCGCAGATGCTGCTGCGCGGCCGGGCGGTCCGGCACGCACTGCACATCCAGTCCGGTGGATCCCGAGCCAGCGTGCGCGAACCATTCTCCGGGGGTACAACTGCTTTGGCGCGTGACGGTGACCTGCAGATTGCGCGCGCAGGCATAGGTTGCAGCTCCCGCGTACACGCGGCAACTGCGCAGCTCGGTTTGCGCCGCTGGCACGGGAGTCACTTGGCAACCGCCGTAGTAGCTCGCGATCTCCTCCAGTGCTGGGGCCGGGTTGGATGCGATCCGGCTTGCGCCGAGCACGGCGGGATCGTAGGCTGACACAGCCTCGCGGGTTGTATTGGCCGATGCGCGCGCGCCGAACAGGGCCTGGCAGGTTGGGTCCTGTGGCGTCAATTGGCACGCTGCCAGCCGTGCGTTGGCGTGTGCCGG
>CAZADK010000622.1:0-2836 GCA_964483855.1 uncultured Rhodoferax sp. | reverse complement strand
CTTCTGGACGAGCCGACCACCGGGCTCGATAGTGCCGGAGTGGAGAGGCTCCTGCGGGTTGTTGCCAATTGCCAAGCTCGAGGCGCAGTCCAAATCGTGGTCACCCATGACGCTCAGGTTTTCAGCGGCGTGCAGTCGACGATCTGGAAAATGGAGCGCGGGCTGCTCCACCGTTTCACGTGAAACGGTCGCAGGTGTCCGGCGTGCGGCTGAAGGCCGACAGCCGGCTGCTGTGCGGAGTCGCAGCGTCGTTAGCGCCTTGAGGGCTGCCTCGGTTCTCTGTCCGAGCGGTTGGCGCGGTTTGTTGTTGTGAAGGGAGGGGCGGTTGCGAGATGGCCCAACAGGCTTGGGCGCGTGACTCGCGCTGCACGCGAACGTGCGGCAGCACGGCGCGGTGACGGAGAAGACGCGGTTCGCGTTGTCGGTGGCGGCGTTCAACCGCATCAGCCAGTACGACGGCGCGATCAGCGACTATCTCTCGCGCATCGAACCCGACGGCAGCCATGCCACCTTTCCCGGGCAAACCAACGGTCGCTTCGTCAAGCTGCAGAACCTGCGGTACGGCGAGAACCCGCACCAGCAGGCCGCCTATTACCGTGACCTGGTTCCGGCGCCGGGCTCGCTGGCCAGCGCCGAGCAGTTGCAGGGCAAGGAACTGAGCTTCAACAACATTGCCGACGCGGACGCGGCCTGGGAGTGCGTCAAGAGCTTCGACGTCAACGCCTGCGTCATCGTCAAGCATGCCAATCCCTGTGGTGTGGCGGTGGGTGATAGCGCCCTGCACGCCTATTCCAAGGCCTTCCAGACCGATCCGACATCGGCCTTCGGCGGCATCATCGCCTTCAATTGCCATGTCCAGGGCCCGGCCGCCGAGGCGGTGGCGAAACAATTCGTCGAGGTGCTGATCGCGCCCGGATTTTCCGACGAGGCGTTGGCAATCCTCAAGACCAAGTCGAATGTGCGGGTGCTCACGATCGCATTGCCCCCGGGTGGCGCCAGCGCCTGGGACCGTGGCCAGAACGCGGTCGACATGAAGCGGGTCGGCTCCGGCATCCTGCTGCAGACAGCCGACAACCACGAACTGGCGCTGGCCGATCTCAAGGTCGTGACCCGGCGTCAGCCGACACCGGCCCAGCTGCAGGACCTGCTGTTTGCGTGGAAGGTGGCCAAATTCGTGAAGTCCAACGCCATCGTGTTCTGCGCTGGCGGCATGACGATGGGTGTCGGCGCCGGGCAAATGAGCCGGCTCGACTCGGCCCGCATCGCCAGCATCAAGGCGCAACACGCGGGCCTGAGCCTGAAGGACACGGTGGTGGCCAGCGATGCGTTTTTCCCATTTCGCGACGGGCTCGACGTGGTGGTCGAAGCCGGTGCCAACTGCGTGATCCAGCCTGGCGGGAGCATGCGCGACGACGAGGTGATTGCCGCTGCGAACGAACGCGGCGTGGCCATGGTGTTCTCCGGCGTACGCCACTTCCGGCACTGACGAGCGCGCCGCTGCCAGCGCGACGGGGCGCGGCACCTGCGTGATCGTGCTCGGGACCTGCGTGATCGTGGCTTCTGGCCAAGGCCCATGCAGCGAACGCGGTGGGTGTGGAGGCAGTTGCATTCCAGCGCCGCGCGCGCTCGGGCGCTGGTGCTCTGGCGCTGCTCCCAGGCGGGCCTGCGTCGAGTGCCGGCCCCGGCGTTTACAGCGTCTTGAACACCGCGCGCGCCGCCGAGAGGGTTGCGTCGATATCGGCGTCGGAGTGCGCGGCGCTGACAAAACCCGCTTCGTAGAGGGCTGGCGCGAAATACACGCCGTGCAACAACATGCCGTGGAACAGCTTGTTGAAGCGTGCACTGTCCGAGCGCATGACCTGGCCGTAGTTCTGCGGCAACTGCTCGAGCAGGAAGAATCCGAACATGCCTCCTTCACTGTCGCCGCACAAGGGAACGCCGGCTTCAGTGGCGGCCTGCCGCAGGCCATCGACCAGCGCATGCGACTTGCGCCCCAGCGCCTCAAAGAAGCCCGGCTTGCCGATCTCCGCCAGCGTGGCCAGCCCGCAGGCGGTGGCGACTGGATTGCCGGACAAGGTGCCGGCCTGGTAGACCGGACCGAGCGGCGCCAGGTGTTCCATCACTGCACGCTTGGCGCCGAAGGCTGCCAGCGGCATGCCGCCACCGATGACCTTGCCCATGATGGTCATGTCGGGCTCGAAGCCGGGGATGTGGCGGGCGTATACGCTTTGTGCACTTCCCGGCGCGACCCGGCAGCCCGTCATGACCTCGTCGAAGGCCAGCAGGGCGCCATACTGGGTGCACAACTCGCGACAACGTTGCATGAAAGCAACACTCGCGCGGACAAAATTCATGTTTCCCGCAATGGGTTCGATGATCACGCAGGCCAGTTCCTGGCCGTGCAGCTCGAACGCCTGCTCGAGTTGCTCGATGTTGTTGTATTCCAGCACCAGCGTGTGGCTGACCACTTCCGGGGGAACGCCCGCGCTGGTCGGGTTGCCGAAGGTAGCCAGGCCCGAGCCGGCCTTGACCAGCAATGCATCGGCGTGTCCGTGGTAACAACCCTCGAATTTGATCAGCTTGTTCCGGCCGGTTGCGCCGCGGGCCAGTCGGATCGCGCTCATGGCAGCTTCGGTGCCGGAACTGACCAGGCGCACCATGTCCATCGACGGCACCATGCGCAAGATGGCCTCGGCCAGCTCGATCTCGCGTTCAGTCGGCGCGCCGAAGGAGAACCCTTCCAGCACAGCCTGTTGCACCGCTCGGACCACGGCATGATGGCCATGGCCGAGGATCATCGGCCCCCAGGAGCCGATGTAGTCAATATAGCGGGTAC
>CAZADK010000621.1:0-2837 GCA_964483855.1 uncultured Rhodoferax sp. | reverse complement strand
TCACCAGGTCGGGCTTGAGACCCTTGATGCGCAGCGCGATGTTGGAGAAATCGCGCGTCGGGTTGGCGTGCTTGATGGTCTCGAGCGGCTGGATGTTGATGCTGGGCAACTTGCCAGCCAGCAGCTTGGCCGTTCCGGTGCCGAACTCGGACTCCTCGTGCACCAGCACCGCGGTCTTGGCCACGCCACCGGCGCCCTTGTTGATGTCGCCCAGCGCGACGATGGCGTCGTCGACACACTTGCCGAAACCGGGCTTGAGGCGGAACACGTTCTTCAGGCCCCGGTTGACGATCAGATCAGACGCACCGACGTCGATCAGGAACGGTGTGTTGTACTTGGCCGCGGCCTGCGTGGCGGGCAGTGCGATGCCGCTGGCAAAACAGCCCAGGTAGGCGGACACGCCATCTTGCTCCATGCGCTCGACCTCGCTCACACCCACCTCGGGGCGCGACTGTGAATCACCCAGCAAGGCCTCGAGCTTGGCGCCTCCCATGGCCCTGATACCACCGGCGGCATTGATCTCGTCGATCGCCATCTGGGCTCCCATGCGAGACTGGCCGCCGCTGTAGGCCAGGCCGCCGCTGACCGGATGCACCAGGCCAACCTTGATCGGCTTGGGCTGGGCCAGCAGCATGCCGGGAGCGCCGAGCACCGCGCTCGCGGCGCCGGCCTGCAGGATCAATCGACGCGACAGGGGATGGGTGGTAATCATGGGAGTCCTCGTGGTGGTTGGAGACAAGTGGGATGGCATGGCAACATTGTTCCATTGATAGAACAATTGATCTAGACTATGCACGGTTCGGACGGCGAAGTCAACTCCGGCTAAACCCGATCCGAGCGCCAGGGATTGGTCACACCAGGCCGCGTCGCGCGAGCAGCTTCTGCCAAGAAAGGCGATCCGATGGACCACACGGTTTACGACTATTCGGCCCAGCCACAACGGCCGCAGGGCTCGACGCGCGGGACACTGCACGCGTTCGTGGTGCTGTGCCTGGAGCACTGGGAACTGCTCCCGCCGCCCGATGCGCTGCGCGACCCGCGCATGGTCGGCGAGTTCGGCAGTTTCACGCCTGACTACCGCAGCTGGAGCCAGCGCGAATACGGCCTGCGGATCGGGCTGTTCCGCGTGCTCGACGCGCTGCAAGAAGCCGGCATCCAGCCGGTGGTGGCGGCCAACGCCATGGCCGTGCAACGCCTGCCGGCTCTGGTGCGCTCACTGCAGCATGCGGGCTGCGACTGGCTCGCCCATGGAGTTGCCGCCACCCGCATGATGCATGCCGGCATGAGACTGGAGGAACAATCCCGGCATATCGAGCAATCGATCGACACCCTGGCCCAGGCCACCGGCACACGCCCGCAAGGCTGGCTCAGCCAGGACTGGGGCACGACACCGGACACCCACCACCTGCTGGCGCAGGCCGGCATCCGGTTCACGCTCGACTGGTGCAACGACGACCAGCCCTACTGGCTGCGCACCGAACCGCCACTGCTGGCCATTCCGCTGTCGGCCGAATGGGACGATGTGCAGTGCCAGTGGCTGCGCCACATCGAGCCGCGCGCCCATGCGGCGCTGGCGGTGTCGGCCTTTACGCGGCTGCGGGCGGAATGCCGAGAGCATCGGCGCGACGCGGTGTTCGGCTTGTGCGTCCACCCCTGGCTCAGCGGGATGCCGAGCCGCATCCAGGCCTTGCGCACGCTGCTGTCGGAGCTGCGCTCGGAGCCGGACGTGCACTGGGCCTCGCCGCACACCATCTTCACCCACGCCACGACAGAACACACGCACCATGCACTATCTTGACCGCCTGAGCCAGTTTGCCGCCGATCTGGCGTTCGCGCGCCTGCCCGGGCCGGTGCGCGAACAGACGGCCTGGATCCTGGCCGACACCGTCGCCGCCATCGCCGGCGGATCGGCTGAACCGGAGTTGCGCGCGCTGGCCGCGAACCTCGAAGCCACGGGTCCGGCCACGCTGCTGGGCCTGGGACGCGGCGCGAGCGCCGACGTCGCCGCGCTGGTCAATGGCACGGCCGGCACGTTCCTGGAGATGGACGAGGGCAACCGGTTCTCACGCGGACATCCGGCCGTGCACGTGATACCGGCGGCGCTGGCACTGGCGCAGCAGCGTGGCGCTGACGCGCCGGCATTCATGTCCGCGCTGGTGGTCGGTTACGAGGTCGGGTCACGTATCGGCGCGGCGTCCCGGTTGCGCGCCAGCATGCATCCGCACGGCACCTGGGGCACGATCGGTGCAGCGGCCGCGTGCGCGCGACTGGTCGGCGAAACGGCCGCGGGCATGCGCAACACGATCAGCATCGGCGCCTCGCTCACGACGGCCACCTCCAAGCGCACCATGCTCGAAGGCGGCCTGGTGCGCAACAGCTACGCCGGCCTGGCCAATCGCAACGGCTTGCTGGCGTGGCAGTTGGCGCACAGCGGCTTCAATGGCGAACACGACGGCGTGGCGTCGCTGATGCAAGGTATCGTGTCGGAGCAATTCGACACCGACGAGGTGCTGCGTGCGCTGGGCGACGAATGGCACCTGCAGCAGAACTATTTCAAGTTGCATTCCTGCTGCCGCTTCAACCACGGCACGCTGGACGCGATCGACCAGATCGCCGCCCGCGGCGAGTTGCCATCGCCCGAACACATTCGCTCCATTGCCGTGACCAGTTACGCCTTTGCGGCCGAACTCGATGACCCCGCGCCACGCAACACGCTGGGCGCCAAGTTCTCGGTTCCGTTCGCCGTGGCCACGCGCATCGTCAACGGCAGCAGCGCTCTGGCCAGCTTCAGCTGGGACGCAGTGCGCGACCCGCGGGTGGGCGCACTGCGTCCCAGC
>CAZADK010000620.1:0-2839 GCA_964483855.1 uncultured Rhodoferax sp. | reverse complement strand
AGATCAGGTCGTGATTGCCGGCGTGCTTGAGCGCGCCTTCATACGCGCCGGCAATGCCGACCTTGGCCAGCCCGGCGGCCATGTCGTGCGCCCGCTGGCCGCGCCCGCCTCGGGTGCGTTGCAGGCCCGCCCGGATGCCGGGTTCATCGGCGTCGAAACCCAGACCGACGATGTGCACCGTCTTGCCAACGAAGGTCACCGAGATCTCGGTGCCGGTGAGGTAATGCATGCCATGTTGCCGCGCCGCTGCAGCCGCGCGCGCCTGGCCTCCGATCTCGTCGTGGTCGGTCAGCGACCACAGTTCCACTCCATTGGTCTTGGCCCGCTGGGCCAGTGCCTCCGGCGTCAAGGTGCCGTCGGAGACGACGGAGTGGCAATGCAGATCGGCGTTGAGAATGGTTTTCACCCCCGCATTTTAGGTCCTGGCCCCCGAGTGAGCCGGCCCGGCGGGCAGATGGCCGTCGCGGTACGCCGGGCTTGGCGGCGCAACCTGGGTGTCGATCAGCCGTCGGCGTTGATCCTGGCGATCAGCTCCAGCATCACTGTATCGGCCTTGTCGTTGGTGATCTGGCAGGTGCCGGCATTCTCGTGGCCGCCGCCGCCGTAGCCGAGCATCAGTTCGCCGATGTTGGTTTTAGAGCTGCGGTTGGTGATGGACTTGCCGGTGGCGAACACGGTGTTTTGTTTCTGCACGCCCCACATCGCGTGGATCGATATGTTGGTCTGCGGAAACAACGCGTAGATCATGAAGCGGTTGACTGCGTAGATGGTCTCTTCCTGGCGCAAGTCGAGCACGACCAGGTTGCCGTGCACCGTGCTGCAGCGCTTGATCTGCTGCTGGGCCTTGTCCGCATGCTCGAAATACAGCGTGACCCGCTCCACCATGTCGGGCAGTGCCAGCACCTCGTCGATGCTGTGGTTGCGAACATAGTTGATCAGGTCGAGCATCAGCTGGTAGTTGCTGATCCGGAACTCGCGGAACCGCCCCAGACCGGTGCGCGAATCCATCAGGTAGTTGAGCAACACCCAGTCCTTGGGGTCGAGGATCTCCTCGATCGAGAACTCGGCGGCATCGCTCTTGTCCACCGCGATCATCATGTCGTCGAACGAATCGGGAAAGCGCGACTTGCCACCGTAACACTCGTATACGACCCGCGCCGCGGACGGAGCGCCGGGGTAGATGATGTAGTTCTTGGGCCGCTCGCCGGTGTTGCGCACCGTCTCGGATGCGTGGTGGTCAAAGACCAGGTGCGCGCCAGGCACGTAGGGCAGGTTGGTCGTGATGTCGCGGTTGGTGATCGCGACCTTGCCGTCCTGCATGTCCTTGGGGTGCACGAACTTGATGTCGTCGATCAGGCTCATCTCGTTGAGCAGGATCGCACACACGAGTCCATCAAAATCGCTGCGCGTGACAAGGCGGTATTTCTGGTCGGACATGAGAGGCTCCACGACTACGGTTGCGAAAAACCGATTCTATGCGCCGCGCCGCAGCCGCCAGGGCGGCGTCATGTGCACAAGTCGCGGTTCATTCGAAATCCAGCAGCACCTTCATCGCCTGTGACCGGTCCGCCGCCAATGCAAACGCGCGCCCGGAGTCGCGAAACGGCACGGTGGCCGAGATCAGCGGCTTGACATCGACCAGACGTTTGTTCAGCAACTCGACCGCGATCGCGAACTCCTCGTGGAAACGGAAGGCGCCGCGCAGGTCGAACTCCTTGGCCACGATCGTGTTGAGCGGCAGCGTCATGTCGCCGCCCAGGCCAACCTGCATGATCACGCCGCGCGGGCGCACCGCATCCAGCGCGCCGCGCAAGGCGCGCTCGTTGCCGCTGGCCTCGAACAACACGTCGAAGCTGCCCTTGTCGGCACAAAAAGGGGCGAGTGCGTCCGGCATCTCGGCGACGTTGATTGCCTCGTCGGCGCCGACCTTGGCTGCGCTGCGCAGCGTGAAGTCGCTCACGTCGGTGGCCACGATATGCGCGGCGCCCGCGCGGCGCGCGGCCACGATGATCAGCGCGCCGATCGGGCCGCAGCCCGTGACCAGCACCCGTTTGCCCAGCAGCGAGCCAGCACGCCGCACGGCATGCAAGGCCACCGACAACGGCTCGACCATCGCACCTTCGCCGTCGCTGATGCCGTCGGCCAGCTTGTGCGCCTGGCTGGCGTCGCAGACGATTTCCTGGCGGAACGCGCCCTGCACATGGGGGGTGCGCATCGCGCTGCCGTAATACCGCATGTCCAGGCAATGGTTCTGCAAGCCCTGCTGGCAATAGGTGCAGCGGCCACAGGGACGGCTTGGGTTGACCGCGACCCGGTCACCCACGGCGACTGTGGTCACGCCGTCCGCAACCTGTTCAACCAGACCGGCAATCTCGTGCCCGAGCACCATGGGTTCCTTGATCCGGATCGTGCCGAAACCGCCATGGTTGAAGTAGTGCAGGTCCGAGCCGCAGATGCCGCCCCTGCGCACGCGCACCCGGATCTGGCCGGGCGCCACCGGGTCGGTGGTTATGGTCTCGACCCGCAAGTCCTTCGGGGCGTGGATGACGAGGGCTTCCATCGATGTGTTTTCCAGGCAGTGTGGGGTGTAGGGGTTGCGTGCAGTCAGCCGTTGTCACAATGTGGCGGTGACGCCGCCATCGACATACAGGATATGGCCGTTGACGAAGCGCGAGGCGTCGCTGGCCAGGAAAACTGCCGGGCCGACCAGGTCTTCGACGTCGCCCCAGCGCCGCGACGGCGTGCGGCCGATCAACCAGCTGCTGAACTCCGGATTTTTGACCAGCGCATCATTGAGTGCCGTCTTGAAGTAGCCGGGGCCGAGGCCATTGACCTGGAT
>CAZADK010000619.1:0-2840 GCA_964483855.1 uncultured Rhodoferax sp. | reverse complement strand
GTGGCCGTTGTAGTGGAAATCGCCGACCAGCGGCACATCGATCCCCATGCGATCAAGTTGTTCGCGAATCGGCTCAACCGCCTCGGCTGCCTGCGGTGTATTGACGGTGATCCGGACCATCTCCGAGCCCGCCAGCGCCAGTTCCTTGACCTGGATCGCGGTGCCAATCACGTCTGTCGTGTCGGTGTTGGTCATGGACTGAACCCGCACCGGCGCGTCGCCGCCGACGGTGACGACGCGCTCGCCCCACGCCACTCGCGCCTGGCGTGTGACATGGCGGCTCATATGAATTGGCTCGATGGCCTGCGGTTGATGCTGCATCATTGGATCTGGAATCGAGATACGTTGTCCTTGGCCACGGCCCGCACGTCGAACGGCTTGCCACGCACCACCACGTCGATCGCATTGGCCCGGCCGACCGTCACGGACAGCGGCAAGGTGCCATTGATGCCGACCGTTTCACCGATGCTCATGGTCTTGCGCAGCTGGACCAGGCCGGCCGCATCGACCACCTGCACCCAGGCTGCCTCGCGCGCCGTGAAAATGGCGATCGTACCGCCTGCGGCGGTTGTGGCGGCGGGTGTGGCGGCCGTTGCCGGTGCGGCAGCGGGTTCTGCCGTCGCCGCTGCACTGGCCAGGGACGCCACGGCAACGCTCACGTTGGTCGGGCTAATTACCCCTCCCGGCACAGACACGTCGGTCGAACCTTGAGTCGCCAGGTTGGGCACCGTGCCGATCGCCACGCCGTCGGGCGCGACCACCACGGCGGGATCAACTGCGATCTGGAGCGACGGCAGCCGCACCGGCGCCTCCCGAGAGCCGACCTTCAGTGGCGGGGGGTTCAACTGGGGCAGGCGTGCGAGCACCGGTTCCGGATCGACTTTCAGCGAGCGACAGATAGTGGCAGCCAGCGCACGCGCAAAAACCGCATCCGGCAGTTGCGCAAGATTGTCGGCTTCCAGCGCCTCCAGTCTTTTCACTGGCACCTTGAGCGACACCGCCAGCGCGCCGATATGGATGCCAGCGGCCTCCCGCGCTTCGCGCAGCAAGCGGCCCGCGCTCTTGCCCGGGGCTGCATCCAGCACGGGCTGTTGCCGCTCATCCACCAGTGGATCATTCATGGAAGGCCCCCCGATCGTACAAACCGGCCTCGCGCGACTGCGCAAACCGCCTGCGCAGCGGCACGGCGAGTTGTTCCACCGCCTCCCGGTTGCCCAGCCTTTGCTCGATCTTGATGCCCAGCCACAGGGACTCGGCATTGGCCCACTCGCTGTTGTTGAGCCTGCGGATATAGAACTGGGCTCGCTGCAGGTCACCGCGTTGAAGCAGCAACAGCGCCAGGTTGTATTCGGTGATCGGATTGCCGGCATCGAGCTGGAACGACTGCAACAAGCTGTCTTCCGCTTCGGCCGGCCGGTTGGCACGCATCTGGCACAGGCCACGGGTCATCAGCGTCTTGGCGCGATCGCCGTAGGCCGGGTCGGCCAGCGCCTGGCCGAAAAACTGCATGGACTCCGCATGCCGGTCCTGCTGGCACATCAGCCAGCCCAGATTGTGCAAGGTGTTGGCGTCGCCCGGCTTGAGCACCACCGCGCGGCGAAAACTCGATTCCGCCAGCGAAAAATCCCTCAGACGCATGTAGACCAGGCCACGCAGGTTGTAGGCGTCGCCGTAATTGGGATCCGCCGCCAGCGACAACTTGAGCTCGTCGAGCGCAATCGTGGTCTGACCCTGCTCGAAATAACCGATGGCCAGTTCGAGACGGATCCGGGCCCGGGTGCGTGCCTCGGGCTCGTCGGACGCCGTCACCAGATCGCGACGCGGTGCGTTGTCGCCAGTGCTGTCTGGCGCCGCGCAGGACACCAGTTGCAGGCAGGCCAGCACCAGCATCAGGCCGGCGGCCCACCGCATCATGGTCCAATCGCGTCGGTCCCGGTTTGCCATGCGTCAGCCTTCCTTGTTGGTTGCGGTGGCGGCCACCGGCTTGATCACGATGCTGCGTTGCTTCGCGATACGGCCGGCCACGCCGGTTCGATCGCGCACATCACCGGCCAATTGCCCGCAGGCCGCGTCGATGTCGTCGCCTCGGGTCTTGCGTATCGTCGTCACCAGGCCAGCTTCGACCAGTATGCGGGCAAATGCCGCGATTTGCGCGGCCGATGAGCCCTCCAACCCGGACGCCGGAAAAGGATTGAACGGAATCAGGTTGAACTTGCACCAGTTCGGCCGAGCCTCGGCGCCTCGTACCCGTTGCACCAGCTCACGGGCATGTTCGAGCTGGTCGTTCACGCCGTCGATCATGCAGTACTCGAAGGTGATGAAGTCGCGTGGCGCGTGCTCCAGATAGGCCACGCAGGTCTGCAGCAGCTCGTGCAGCGGGTACTTGCGGTTCAGCGGAACCAGGGTGTCGCGCAGCGCGTCGTTCGGCGCGTGCAGCGAAACCGCGAGCGCCACCGGGCAATCTCGCGCCAGACGCTCGATCATCGGCACCACGCCGGACGTGGAGACCGTAACCCGGCGCCGCGACAGGCCATAGGCGTGGTCGTCGAGCATGACCCGCAAGGCAGGCACCAGCGCTGCGTAGTTCTGCAGCGGCTCGCCCATGCCCATCATCACGACATTCGTGATCACGCGCTCGTCACGCTGCAGGTGACGGCGCAGAAAATGCTCGGCGAACCACAACTGGGCGATGATCTCTCCCGTGCCCAGATTGCGGCTGAAACCCTGATGTCCGGTAGAGCAGAAACGGCAGCCGACGGCACATCCGGCCTGCGAGGACACGCACAAGGTTCCGCGGTCGCTCTCGGGAATGAACACGGCCTCGACCGCGTCTCCGCCAC
>CAZADK010000618.1:0-2844 GCA_964483855.1 uncultured Rhodoferax sp. | reverse complement strand
CGCCGCCGCGCACCGGATACTGCACCACGTGCAGGCGCGGACCCAGCCATGCCGTCACCTGCTGGCTGCGCAGTGCGGCAGGCAGGTCGGATTGCTGCAGCAAGGCCCGGTAGGCCAGGTGCCCGGTCGGTTGCGGGTCTCCATCGTCCAGCAACTGCTGGCGCACCGGACTCCACAGGCCATCGGCGCCCAGCAGCGCATCCGTGTTCAGATGGCGGCCTCCCGCGAGTGACACATGGACACCGGCATCGGGCGACTGCTCAAACGCCAGCAGTTCACAACCCAGCTCCAGCGGCACCCCGCCTTGCGCGCGCACCGCGCCCAGCAACAACCGATGCAGGTCCGCACGATGCACGGTGGCATACGGCGCGCCGTACCGTTGGCGCATCGCGTCGCCCAGCGGCAACACACCCAATTCCCGGCCGCAGACTGCGCTGCGCACCTGCAGCCGGGCGGGGAACGCTGCCAGCTGCGCCAGCGCCCGCCCAAGACCCCAGTCGTGCAGGATACGGGTGACGTTGGGGCCGATCTGGATCCCGGCCCCGACCTCGCCAAACACCGCGGCCCGCTCAACCACCCGAACCGCCCGACCCACGCGCGCACAAGCCAGGGCGGCGGACAGGCCGGCAATCCCGGCACCGGAAATGAGCACGTATGGTTCAGGCATGCGCTGCATGGTAAGGCGCTTTGCCGCAGACCAGGCCCGACGCGGCGGCGGGCAACCAGGCCGCAGCCCGCCCTACGACCGTCAACCAGGTTGCAAAAGCGCCGTCAGCGCTGCGCCGACACCCTGCAACGCAAGGTCCGCCAGCGGCCGCACCGATACGCGGGCCTTGCCCGACGCCGCTCGCACGACGGCGTGCGCAGCCAGCGCGACGTTGTCCAGCACCGGCACCGGCACGTGGGCCTGCAATGCCGACCCCATGCCGGCCAGCGCCGCGCCGCCGAGCAGGACCACGCAGGCACCCGCATCGACGGCCCGCCGCGCCTCGGACACCAGCATGTCCGTCGCACGCTGCGGCTGCGCCGCGATCTGCGCACCGGTCAGGGGCGCCGTGTAGATGCCCACCAGGTTCGCATCGAGCTGCTGCGCCCGCGCGAATCGCCACAACATGTCTTCCCAGGCCCGACCGCCGGTAACCACGCCAAAACGCCCGTGCCCGGCTGCGGCGATAAAGCTCGATTGCGCCAACCCGACCACCGGCACTGCCGCCAGCTCCTGCAGCGCGAGCAGACCCGGATCGCCGAAACAGGCCAGCAGTACCACGTCGTGTCCGTCGTAATGCTCGGCATAGGCTTCCAGCACCGCGTGAGCAGCCACCGCATAGGCGGTTTCGGTGGCGATGTACGGCGCACCAAGCCGGGCGGTCACGCCGTCCCAGACCACGCCCTGATGGTGCTGGCGGCATTGCGCGAGCACCTGGCGGGTCACGGACTCCGAGGTGTTCGGGTTGATGACCAGGATCCGTGTTGCCATCGCGTGCGAGCTCACATCTGGCCCGGCAGGAAGGTCACGATGGCAGGAAAAGCCATCAGCAGCAAGGTGAACAACAGCATGATCACCGCATAGGGCCAGGTGCCGCTGATCACGTCGCCGATGCCGCCCTTGTCCGGCCGCACGCCTTGCACGACGAACAGGTTCATGCCCACCGGCGGCGTGATCAAGGCCAGCTCGCACATCAGGATGATGAAGATGCCGAACCAGATCGGATCCACGCCCAGCGCCTGCACGATCGGGTAGGTGATCGGCACCGTCGCCACCAGCATGGACATCACGTCCATGAACATACCCAGCAGCAGGTAGAACACGATCAGCACCAGCAGCATGGCGGTCGCCGACAGGCCCAGCGAGGTGACCGACTTGGTCAGTGTCTCGGCGACGCCCGCCAGGCTGATCATCAGATTGAGCACGAAGGCGGCGGCCAGGATCAGCATGATCATGCCGGTGGTTCGGGCGGTCTGCAGGAAGCAGGTCTCCAGCATCGCCCAGTTCAAGCGCCCGGCGCGCCAGGTGAAGAACAGCGCCACCACCACACCGAGCGCCGCCGATTCGGTCGCGGTCGCAAACCCGGTGTACAGGCTGCCCATGACGATGCCGAAGATCACCAGCGGTGGCAGCAGGTGCACCGACATGGCCAGGCGCTCGCGCAACGGCGGCAGTTCTTCGCGCGGCACCTTTCCGGTGACACGGCTGTTGATCCACACGTAGGCCATGAACAGGCCAGTCAGCAGCAGGCCGGGAACGATGCCGGCGATGAACAACTTGCCGATCGAGTTCTCGGTCAAGGAGCCATACACGATCATGTTGATGCTTGGCGGAATCAGGATCCCCAGCGTGCCGCCCGCGGCCAGCGTGCCCAGCGCCTGCGGCATCGGATAGTTGCGTGCCTGCAGCGACGGCAACGCCACGGTGCCGATGGTCGCAGCCGTGGCGACCGACGAACCGGAGGTGGCTGCGAACAACCCGCAACACGCGATGTTGGTATGCAACAGGCCGCCTGGCAGGCGCGACAACCAGGCGGCCATCGCGCCGTACATGCGGTCGGCCATGCCGCTGCGCAACAACAACTCGCCCAGCAGGATGAACAACGGCGCGGCGGTCAGCAGGTTGTCGTTGAGCACACCCCACAACATCGCGCCGGTCGATGACAGAAACGGAACACCGAACACCATCACACCGGCGCCGGCTCCCACCAGTACCATGGCCACCGCAATCGGCAGGCCCAGCAACATCAGCGCGATCATCAGCACAAACGCGATCGAGAACTCGAGGGTGCTCATCGGATGCTCCTCCGTCCCGCGGACTGCGGGACTGAGCGCCTTGGGAGCGGCCCGGCGGCGCTC
>CAZADK010000617.1:0-2852 GCA_964483855.1 uncultured Rhodoferax sp. | reverse complement strand
CCACGGCTGCGCGCCGGCCATGCCGACACCGGAAGAACTCACGCACTGGTTCGGCGGCACGCGCAACCCGCGCGTCGACGCCGACCGCCAGCTGGCACACCTGCACCGCGCGACGCCCCGGCGCCTGGCCTGGCCGGAACTGCAGGTCATGGCGTTCGACCATCGCAGCCAGTTCTTCGAACTGGCCCGCGATGCCGGCGCCAGCACGGCAGACGTGGTGCAGCTGAAGAAACTGCTGCTGCGCGCGGTGGAGCAGGTCGAGACCGACGCCGCTCTGCAGGGCCGCATCGGCGTGCTCATCGACGGTGGAGCCTACGGTGCCGATGCGCTGGCCGCCGCCACCGGCCGCGGCTGGTGGGTCGGCCGGCCAGCCGAGTTGCCGGGCTCGCGGCCACTGCGCTTCGACAGCGGCCTGTCCATCGGCAGCAGCCTGCTTGCCTGGCCTGCCGAGCAGGTGTGCAAATGCCTGGTCCACTACCACCCGGACGACCCCGGGCCGCTGCGGCTCGAGCAGGAACTCAAGCTGCAGGAGTTGTGGCAGGCCACTCGCGCCAGCGGCCACGAACTGCTGCTGGAGGTCATCTGCCCCGCCACGCGCGAGGATAACGGCGGCAGTCCGGATGCCCACGTGTTGCGCACGATCAAGCGCTTGTACAACCTCGGCCTGCGGCCCGAATGGTGGAAACTGGCGCCGATGGCATCGGACGGCTGGGATGCGCTGGGCCAGCTGGTGGCAGAACGCGACCCTCAGTGCCGTGGTGCCGTGATTCTGGGCCTGAATCAGCCGCTGGCCCATTTGTGCGAGAGCTTTGCGCAGGCGCTTAACCCGATCGTCAAAGGCTTCATGGTCGGGCGCAGCTTGTGGGCCGAGCCGTCCCGGCGCTGGCTGCAGCGGCAATGCAGCGACCAGGATCTGCTGGACGCCGTGGTGGCCACTTTCACCGCGCTGTCCCGCGCCTGGGGTAACCGCCATGTGCATGCGACCATCGGGGCCTGACTCCACAAGCACAGGCCGACAACGATGAGCACCGAACGACTGACGCTGTCCCAGGCTCTGGTGCGCCACCTGGCAGCCTTGCGCATCGCGATGCCCGACGGCACGCTGCAGCCCTACTGCGCGGGCGTTTTCGCCATCTTCGGCCATGGCAACGTGGCCGGCCTGGGCGAAGCCTTGTGGGCCGAACGCGCGTCCTTGCCGACTTGGCGCGCGCACAACGAACAGGCGATGGCGCACGCCGCGATCGCGTTTGGCAAGGCCCTGTTCCGCCAGCGCATGATGGCTGTCACCACGTCCATCGGGCCGGGTGCGACCAATTTGCTGACGGCGGCCGCGCTGGCGCATGTGAACCGGCTGCCGCTGCTGATGTTGCCCGGTGACACATTTGTATCCCGCGCCCCCGACCCGGTGCTGCAACAACTCGAGGATGCGGCGCACGGCGATGTCAGCGTCAACGACGCGTTCCGGCCGCTGACCCGGTATTTCGACCGTATCGTGCGTCCCGAGCAGATTCTCCAATCGCTGCCCCGCGCGATCGCGACCATGCTCGACCCCGCCGCCTGCGGGCCGGTCTGCCTGGCGCTACCGCAGGACGTGCAGACCGAAGCCTTCGACTGCCCTGTCGCGTTCCTGCAACCGCCGCCGCTGCGCATCCGGCGCCCGGGACCGGATGCGCACGAATTGCAGGACGCGTTGGCCTTGCTGCGCGGCGCGCGCAAGCCGCTGATCATCGCTGGCGGTGGCGTCCTGTACAGCCAGGCCTGGCAAGTGCTGGACCAGTTCGCGCGCAGCCATGGGGTACCGGTAGCCGAAACCCAGGCCGGCAAGAGCAGCCTGCACTGGGACCATCCGCTGAACCTCGGCGCCATGGGTGTCACCGGGTCGCCATCGGCCAACGATGCGGCGCGCGAGGCCGACCTGCTGATCGCGATCGGTAGCCGGCTGCAGGACTTCACGACCGGCTCGCGCAGCCTGTTCACCGCGCCGGTGCTGGGTATCAATGTGCGGGCCTCCGATGCCCTCAAGTGTGGTGGCAGCGCACTGGTGGCCGACGCACGACTGGCGCTCGACGCCTTGCATGCGGGGCTGGTCGACTGGAAGGCCGAACCGGGGTGGACCACGACCTGCAACGCGCGTGCATCGACCTGGCGACACCGGGTCGGTCAGTTGACGGCCGCAGAATCCCGGCCCGGCGTCGCACCGTACGATGCCGACGTGATCGGGGTGGTACGCGACTCCACCGGGCACAGCGACGAAACCGACGTGGTGGTCTGCGCCGCGGGCACCTTGCCGGCCGAGTTGCACAAGCTCTGGCGCGCCGGGGCACCGGGCAGTTACCACGTCGAGTACGGTTATTCCTGCATGGGGTACGAGATCGCCGGTGGCCTGGGCGTCAAGATGGCGCGGCCACATCAGGAAGTCATCGTCATGGTGGGCGACGGCTCCTACCTGATGCTCAATTCGGAGATCGCAACCTCGGTGATGCTCGGTCTCAAGCTCATCATCGTGGTGCTGGACAACCGCGGCTTCGGCTGCATCGAGCGGCTGCAGGCCGCCAGCGGCGGCGCGTCGTTCAACAACATGCTGGCCGATTGCGCCATGCCCGGCACGGCAGCGGCGCCGATCGACTTTGCAGCGCATGCGCGCAGCCTGGGCGCGGACGCGATACACGTCGCCGACCTGGACGGACTGCGAACCGCGATGGCCGCAGCCCGTTCAGCCAGCAAAACCCAGGTGGTGGTGATCGACACCACCCACGAACGCACGACGGACGACGGAGGCTGCTGGTGGGAGGTGGCGATTCCCGAAGTCTCGTCCCGCCAGGAAGTACAAGCGGCTCGTACAACGTATGAAG
>CAZADK010000616.1:0-2857 GCA_964483855.1 uncultured Rhodoferax sp. | reverse complement strand
GCGTGCGCACGAATTCGGCCTGTGTGCCGTCGATCGTGTTGCCCAGGATCCAGCCACCATGGATGCAATGCGAATACATCTGCTTGCGGCAGAAGGCGCAAGTACCACAGGCGCTGACGCAGGACATCAGCACATGGTCACCCTTCTTGAACAATGACACCAATGCGCCGACGCTGTCGATCACGCCGACACCCTCGTGCCCGAGGATGCGGCCGGGCGTGGCGGTTGCCACGTCCCCCTTCAGAATGTGCAGATCCGTGCCGCAGATCGTGGTGTGGGTGACGCGCACGACGGCATCGCCGGGGGCGGTGATTTTGGGTTTGGGGCAGTCCTTCAGCGCGATCTTGCCAGACTTGGAATAGACGAGTGCTTTCATTGGAATATCCGGATATGGAACTGATCGGAAAAGGTGCGCGGATCGCCGATACAGGTGTGATCTGGCATCTTGTTATCTCGGTGACTTGAACATTGAACACGGCTGCCATGCAGGTCGCGAGCCTTTAAACGCGCAGAATCTCGCTGTCGCGTTTCAGTTGAGGCGCCCAATGGCCGCGACGGCCAAAGTGCGTGTAGGGACCCGTCTCCTGTTGACGGGCCAGGGGTGCGGCGTAAATAGAGGACGGCGGGTCCAGTGCCACGACTGTGGACGGGGCGACGTGCGCCGTCTGTGTGTTACCGAACACAACGAACGACCTCGCTTGCCGATCGGGCTGTGTTCGTTCATGAACAGGCAAGGCGTCGCTGGGCTCTTTACAGGCGGGGCGGGTGATTGGTACGACACCGCACAGACCCGATGCGCCCTGGGCGTCAAGCTCAACACCGTCCCGCATCCGGCGACCGGTCGCGTTGGCCGACGACCGATGACACGGCATTCCGTCCGACAGACAACACGCGCCGACCGCCCTAGTATGAACCTCGTCTGTCATCACCCGCCGTCCCTGAGCCAGCCATTACCATGAAACACCTACCCGCCCATCCCTCCTGGAGCACCACATCGATCGGTGGCAGCACCGACACTTCGCCGATGGAACTCGACTCACTCGGCGCGCACCTGTCGCACTGCAGCGCGGCGCACGGCCGCTTCTTCGCCGTGCACTGCGCGGCCGAACGCATGAATGCCTACGTCTCGACCCGCCTGATCACCAGCCTGGCGGTTGCTGCCCTGCTGGCAGTGGGCATTGGCTCGCTGGTGCTCTAGGGTGTCCGCCAGGGGCGCTGCCGTACCGGGCGCCACCCGGTTGCTGCACGCCATCCTGGACGGCGCCCGCGGCGCGGTCGAGCCACCGATTCGCTCCGAGATCTTCGGGCCGCAACGTTTTGCAGAGCACGGCCGCAGCCTGGGAGCGACGCATCGTGCCACGCCAGCGCCTGGCTGGGGCGGTAGCTTCTTTCCGCGGCTGCGCGACAACATCCATGTGCTGCGCGAGGCACATGCCTATATTGCCGAGCAAGCCAGCACCGGCTACGACATCAGCCCGGCCGCGGAATGGCTGCTGGACAACTTCCACCTGATCGATGCCCAGCTGCGCGAAATCCGCGAAGGTTTGCCGCGCAGCTATTTCCGCGCGCTGCCGATATTGCAGGATCCGCCGCTGGCGGGCCTGCCACGTGTCTATGGCATCGCCTGGGCCTTCGTTGCGCACACCGACGGCGCATTCGACGAAGAGCTGCTGGTGCGGTTCCTGGCTGCCTACCAGGAGACACGCGAGCTCAAGCTGAGCGAGATGTGGGCGTTGCCGACCACGCTGCGTGTCGTGCTGGTGGAGAACCTGCGCCGGCTCGCCGAACGGGTGGCCACCACCAAGGCCGCGCGCGCGGTCGCCAACCTGTGCTGCGACAAAATCGCCGGCACCCCTGTGTCCGCACTGGACGATGTGCTGTTCTGGATGCAGCAGCGCGACGCAGGAAGGGTGTTCCTGGTGCAGGTGGCGCAGCGCTTCCAGGACCACCGCACTGGCGCGGACGCCCTTCAACTGGCCTGGCTGCATCAGGTGCTGCCCGATCCGGCTGCATTCCTGGTGCAGCAGCCGATCGATCAGGCGGCGGACAACCTCAGCGTCAGCAACGCCGTCACGTCACTGCGTGCGATCGGGGGCGCCGACTGGCCCGACATCGTCGCACGCACCAGCCGCCTGATGCAGCTGATGCGCAGCTCCCCGGTGTTCGAGGCCGAGAACCTGGGCACGCGCGACCAGACCTTGCACGCGATCGAACGGCTGGCGCGCGCCAGCGGCCGCGGCGAGGTGTCGGTGGCCCAGACGTTGCTGGCCCTGATGCGCGGCAGCGCGGGCGACATGGCGGATGCCAGCCACTGGCTACGTGGCTCCGGCCGGCCCGAGCTGGTGAACGCCCTGGGACTGCGCGACAGCCGAATGATCGCCTGGCGCGCCGCCTGGCGGCGCCTGCTGGTGCCGGTCTATCTCGGCACGCTGGCGCTGGGTACCGCGGGCCTGGTGAGCTGGATGCTGCTCGGCCCGACCGCTGCGCGCCTGGAGCCGGCCTGGTTGACGCTGTTGGGGGTGCTGCTGATGCTGTTCCCGGCGTCCGAGGCGGTGGTGGCGGTGATCAACCGTCTGATCAGCGAATCCGTGCGTCCGGGCCACCTGCCGCGCCTGGCCCTGGCCGAGGGCATCCCCATCGAGCACCGGGTGCTGGTGGTGATTCCCGGCATGTTGTCCTCTGCGCCCGCCGTGCAGGCGCTGGCGCATCGACTGGAATTGCACTACCTGGCCAACCCGGAGCGCCAGGCGCAATTTGCGCTGCTGAGCGACTGGATCGATGCCGACGCCGAGCACCAGGACGCCGACGCGGCGCTGCTGGACGACGCCTGTGCACGCATGCGCGCACTCAACACGCG
>CAZADK010000615.1:0-2859 GCA_964483855.1 uncultured Rhodoferax sp. | reverse complement strand
TGCATCGAACCGCGGCAATGCCTGCAGGCTCTGCACATTGCGTGTCATGCCGCCGCGGATATCGGCCACCACATCCACGGCGTCGCGCTCGATGCGATCCTGCAACCGACCGGCCTCATAACGCCCGGCCAGCCAGACCAGCGTCACCAGCAGCGCGGCCACCAGCGCGACCAGCGCGCCCCACAACACCCAGCGCCGCGCCGCGGACGATGTTTCGCCCATGCGGCCCGGCACACTGGTGCTCACGCAAGTACCCTGCGCGCTGCGCAGCGCGGGATGTGCCCCTGGCGCGGCCCGGCAGGTCTCATAGGACCCGGTGCTCCAGAGCCGGCAACTGCAGCCGCACCTGTTCCAGCCGCGCGCGGGTCATCTCGGCGACGTCGACTCCGTCGCCTTCGTCTCGCTGGCACAGGACCTCGCCCCAGGGATCGACCTGCATGCCGTGGCCCCAGGTGCGACGGCCGTTCTCGTGCCATCCGCCCTGGGCCGGTGCGGCGACATAGGCGAGATTCTCGACCGCCCGCGCGCGCAGCAGCATCTCCCAGTGCGCCATGCCCGTGGTCCAGGTGAAGGCGCTGGGTACCAGCAGCAGATCCGCACCGGCTTGCGCGTAACGCCGGTACAACTCAGGGAAACGCAGGTCGTAACACACGCTCATGCCGATCGTCCAGCGATGGCCGTCGCGCGAAGGCAAGGAAAAAACCACCGGCTCCTGTCCGCGCAGCAACACCCGGGACTCGTCGAAACGCTCCTTGCCATTGTCGAAGCGAAACAGGTGGATCTTGTCGTACCGCCGCACACACGCGCCACGGGGGTCAAACACCAGGCAACTATTGGTCACACGCTGCTCCCGCACTTGCTGCGAACCCTGCTCCAGTGCGAGCGGCAAGGTTCCGCCGACGATCCACATACCCAGATCGCGCGCGGCGTCGGACAGGAAACGCTGGATGGGGCCATCACCAAACGGCTCGCGTATACCCAGCTTGTCCGTGTCGCGGTGGCCCAGCAGGCAGAAATACTCCGGCAGCACCGCGATCTCGGCATCGGCCGCCGCGGCTTGCACCAGCAGCTGCCCGGCGCGATCGAGGTTGGCCTGCAGGCTGGCCGCTGAGACCATTTGTATGGTGGCGACTTTCATCCGGCGACCCCTTTCATCGGACGGCTTCAGCGGCAGGTAAGGTCCTGTCTGCGGCCGTCGGCTTGTTATTGACCTGGCGGATACGCGGCTCGACCCAGCTCCCGTCGACGTGAAATTCCTGCGTGGCCGCCTCCATCAGCGGCTTGCGCAGGACAAACTGAGCCAGGAACGATCCCAGTCCGAGAGCAGGATTGATCGCCGCGGCGATCAGCGAAGCGGTGCCGGCATTGATTTCAGGCACCACCACGACCCGGATGTCCTGTGTCTCGCGAGACAGGTCCGCGTGCCCGTCCATCAGCACTGCCGCGTGCACACCCTTCATCTGCAGGTTGTCCGAGTAGGCGATACCCTGATCGATACGCACATCGCCGCGGAAGAAGTCGAACGCGAAACCCTCGCTGAATACATCGCGAAAATCCAGCGCCAGGCGGCGCGGCAGCGATTGCAGGCTGAGCACGCCGAGCAGCTTGGCCAGTCCGGGATCGGCCTTGAGGAACTGGCCACCCTCGATGTTGACGTTGAATGTGCCGGACAAGGTGGCGTAGTCCAGCGACAGCGGCGACCCCACCCAGGCCACCTGCCCCTGCATCTGGCCCTTGCCCCGGCGCACCACGTTCTTCATGCCGAGCC
This sequence comes from uncultured Rhodoferax sp., assembly GCA_964483855.1. Classification (GTDB taxonomy): domain Bacteria; phylum Pseudomonadota; class Gammaproteobacteria; order Burkholderiales; family Burkholderiaceae_C; genus CAISIP01. Next base: position 1,091 of record CAZADK010000615.1, on the reverse strand, counting down.
GCGTCAGCAAGTCGCCCGAATCCTGGATGTCGAGCTGGAAATTCATCGCCGTGCGCCGCTGCGCCAGGCTATTGCCGGACTGCGCCTGCAGTGGTACCCAGTTGCCGGTCGCACGGAAGACTGCCTCCGGCGAAATCACGTCGAAACGGTTCAGGCGCCATTCGCGACCGGCCGCTGCGCGGCCCACGATGGCGCGGTTGACTGCATCGACCTCCAGCCGGCCGAGTTTCATGCCGCGCAGGTCCAGTTCCTCGACCACGATGTCGAGGGCGGGAATGGTCTGCGGCTGTTCGTCGAGCAGCGTCTCGACGTCGCTGGCGGCCGACTGGGCCAGCGTCAGCCGCGACAACCGGGCATACAGCCGGCCCGCCCCCTGGCTGGCGGTTGGTCGGTACTCTGCATATCCGTTGAGTTCCTGTGCATCGAGATTGACCCGCCAGACCGCCCCGTCGCGCGAGCCCCCGGCAACCAGGTCGCGCAACGTCCGCCCCGCCGCAGTGAAAGAACGTGCGCGCACCGCAAAGCTGCCGGGCCAGTAACCGCCGCCGCTACTGCCGTTGGCCGGGGGCGCGTCTGCGCCGAGCTGCACCTGCAAGCGGTCCCAGGCATCCACGTCCACCGTATCGAGGCGGACCAGGGCGGTCACACCCTCGCGCGGGAGCACAGCAGCGTCGGGGCCGATGGCCCCCACGGCGACGGCACCACGCAGCACACGGGGCTCGGCACCCGATACATCACGCTGGTAACGCACGGAGGCGACCCGGCCAAGCTCCAGCACCAGCTGGTCCTGTTGCTGCACGGTCGCGCCGGCGGTGTGCTCGCGCACCGGCGTCCACTCCAGTCGCAGCGGCAACAACTGATCGGCCGGCTTGCCCAGCGGCGCCGGCAGATTCAGCGCCAAGCCCGCCAGGTCGCTGGTGATCGTGATCTCGGGCACGCCTGCGCGCAGGCCGATGCTGGCGTTGTAGGATGCCGTGCCCACCAACTGCCTGGCCAGGCGCGGCACGAAGCCGAGCTCCCGCGCCTGGCGCAGGCCCTCGGCACTGGCCGTGCCCTGCAGCCGAAAGGCCATCGCCGGCCCAGTCCGCTCG
>CAZADK010000614.1:0-2860 GCA_964483855.1 uncultured Rhodoferax sp. | reverse complement strand
GAGCGCCGCCGGGCCGCTCCCAAGGCGCTCAGCCCCGCAGTCCGCAGGACGGAGGCTAGTCCGTTGACTTTTCTGGCCATCGATATCGGCAACACCCGGCTCAAGTGGGCGCAATACGAGGCGCCGGGTCCGGGTGCGCGCCTGATCTCCCACGGCGCCGAATTCCTCGACAACATCGACAAACTGGCCGACGGCCCTTGGGCCGCCCTGGCCGAACCGACCACCATGCTCGGCTGCGTCGTGGCCGGCGAAGCCGTGAAGCGGCGCGTCGAGGAACAACTCGAGATCTGGGACCTGACGCCACAGTGGGTGGTTGCAAGCGAGGCCGAAGCCGGACTGCGCAACGGTTACGACCACCCCAGCCGGCTCGGCGCCGACCGCTGGGTTGCGATGATCGGCGCCTGGCACCGCATGCTGGCCAAGGGCCAGCCTCGGCCCATCGTCGTGTCCATGGTCGGAACCGCGGTGACGATCGAGGCGATCGACGCGAGTGGCCGGTTTCTGGGTGGACTGATCCTGCCCGGGCACGGCATCATGCTGCGGGCCCTGGAGTCGGGCACTGCCGGGCTGCACGTGCCCACCGGCGAGGTGCGCGATTTCCCGACCAACACCAGCGATGCCTTGACCAGCGGCGGCACCTATGCGATTGCCGGCGCCATGGAGCGCATGGTGCAGAACGTGCGCACGCACTGTGGCGCGCAGCCACTGTGTTTCATGACCGGCGGTGCCGGCTGGAAAATGGCGCCCAGCCTGTCGACACCGTTCGAGTTGGTCGACAACCTGATCTTCGACGGGCTGCTGCAGATGGCGCAGTGCCGCGAACGGGTGCGCTCAGGCAGTTGATCGTGGCGCCACGAGCCCGGCCACTCCCTGGAACATCGCCTGGCGCGCCTGCGCAACGATCTGGCCGCGCCAAGCGTCGGTATCGACATAAAACGCGTCCAGGATCTGCTGCTTGATGCGACCAGCGACGTCCGCGTCTGCCTGCGGATGCTGGTGCAGCCAATGGTCGGCACGCAGCGCGTCGATCACGTCGTGGATCGGCACGGTGCCGTATTCCATCGCGATCGCGGTGTATTCCGCTTGCGGGCACTCCTGGTAGGCGGCATTCCACATCAGGCCGGTCAGCCGAGCCGAACTCGACGAGCCATCGTAGAACGACGTGATCGGCGTCGTGCCTTCACCGCCCCACCAATGGCGCGCCCGCTCCAATGCGACCGGATCGTCCTTGCAGGCAAAGATACGCTCGCCCAGCCCGCTGGGCCCCAGGCCGGTATGCAGGTCGATCCAGCCCAGCCTCCGGGTGTTGCCCGCATGGCGGCGCAACACCCGGCGTACGGTGCGGTTGCTCCAGGTCGGTGCGGTGCCGCCAAAGAACAGACCATCGGGAAAGGCATGCTGGCCCTGTGTCACCGCCGCCTGAAATTGCGCCATGCCGTGTCGTTGCAGGTAATCGGCGATCGACTGCCGGTTCGCCTCATCGGGCGGCCAGTGTGCAGGCAACAACAAGGCATGCACATCGGCGTAGGCCTGGTTGATCGGCAGCGGCTGCTCGTAGTCGCCGAAGTTGCGGTTCAGATCGACGTTTTCCTGCGTCACCCGCCGCAGATGCGAGAACCCATGGGGGTTGAGCGCATGCAGGTACAACACCGCCACGCCCGAGGCGCGCACCTGCGCCAGCCATTCCTCGTCGTGCAGCGATGCGATCTGCACGCCACTGCCGCAAAAACCCTCGACGCCGTGACAGGCGCTGGAGACAACCAGCATCGCCTCGGAGCGGGGATCGCCCGCCAACGCCACGTCCAGCGCCAGTACCTCGCCGTGACGGCCTGTCAACGGATGATCGTACGAGGTGATTGGCAGCCCCGCCATCGCGGCCGCTTCCAGGAACCGCTTGCGCGCCTGGGCGTAACTGCCGGAAAACGCCTGATCGAGGCCGATCATGTGCGAGCCGCCGGTGCGTCCTGCGCGAACCACGCCTCGGCCAGTCGCACCCAGTAAGTGGCACCGAGTGGAATCAGGTCGTCGTTGAAGTCGTAACTCGGGTTGTGCAACATGCACGGGCCAGCGCCGTGGCCCGCTTCGCGATGACCCCCCTCGCCGTTGGCGATGAAGCAATAAGCGCCGGGCTTGGCCTGCAGCATGTAGGCGAAATCCTCGGCGCCCATCGTCGGCTCCTGCGCCACGACGTTGCCGGCGCCGACGATGTCCTGCATCACCTTGCGCGCGAATTCGGCCTCGGGCGCCGAATTGATCGTCGGCGGATAGTTGCGCTTGAAATGGAAATCGCATTGGGTACCGAAAGCGGCGCAGGTGTGTTCGGCCACCTGCTGCATGCGTTGCTCGATCATGTCGAGCACCTCCAGCGTGAAGGTGCGCACCGTGCCCTGGATCTCGCAGTAATCCGGAATGACGTTGGTGGCTTCGCCGGCGTGGATCATCGTGACCGAGATGACGCCGGCGTCGATCGGCTTCTTGTTGCGGCTGATGATGGTCTGGAACGCCTGCACCATCTGGCAGGCCACCGGCACCGGGTCGATGCCGTTGTGCGGCAACGCGGCGTGCCCGCCCTTGCCGGTGATGCGGATCTTGAACTCGTTGCTCGAGGCCATCACCGGACCGGGGCTGACCGCGAACTGACCGACCTGGTATCCGGGCCAGTTGTGCATGCCGAATACCGCATCCATGGCGAACTTCTCGAACAGGCCGTCCTTGATCATCTCGCGCGCGCCACCACCACCTTCTTCGGCCGGCTGGAAGATCAGGTAGACGGTGCCGTCGAAGTTGCGGTTTTTCGCGAAATGCTGCGCCGCGGCCAGCAGCATCGCGGTATGACCATCGTGGCCACAGGCGTGCATCT
>CAZADK010000613.1:0-2865 GCA_964483855.1 uncultured Rhodoferax sp. | reverse complement strand
CAACGTGCTGGCCAATCCCGGATTCGGCGCCCAGCTGTCGGAAGCCGGCGGCGGCTACACCTGGGCGCTCAACAGCCGGCTCATGCAGCTCACCGGCTGGTCCAACGACCCGGTCGCGGATCCGCCGTCGGAGTGGTTCCTGCTGCAGGACCGGCGCACCCGGGAAGTCTGGAGCGTGGCGCCTGGCGCCTGGGGCGCCACCGGCGTGGCCTACGAGGTGGTGCACGGCCAGGGGCGCAGCACGATTGCGCATCGGCGCGGCGATGCCGACGTCACGGCTTCGTGGTGCGTGGACTCGTCCCGTGCGCTCAAGCAGGTCCGGGTGCGCATCGTCAACCGCGGCAACCGCCGGCTGCACCTGCGCCTGGTGGGCCTGGTGGAATGGACGATGGGTGACGGCCGCGCCGCGCGCAGAACGACGCGCACCGCCAAACACGACACGGCTGCGGGTACCACCTTGTTGTGCACGCAGGACGAACGCGCCGATGGGTTTGGCGGCGCGACCGCCTTCCTGGCGGTGGCGCGTCGCCCGGGCGACGCGCCAGACTGGAGCTGTGACCGGCGCGAGTGGTTCGACGACACCGGCTCCCTGGTGCTGCCCGAAGCGCTGGGTCAGCGCCAGGGCACAGGCCTGGACCCGTGTGCAGCCCTGGGAGTGCGCGTGCACCTGGAGCCGGGTGCGGCCGTGGAGCATGTGTTCCTGCTCGGGTTCGGCGCCGACGTCCCGGCGGCGCTGGCAGTGGCGGACGCGGCAGTGCAGGTCGGGGCCGACGCACGGTTGGCGTCGGTGCGCGACCACTGGGACCTGCTGCTGGGCGCAACCCAGGTCAACACGCCCGATCCGCTGTTCGACGCTCTCGTCAACCGATGGCTGCTCTACCAGAACGTGGTGTGCCGCCTGTGGGCCAAGGCCGGTTTCTACCAGGCTGGCGGCGCCACCGGTTTTCGCGACCAGTTGCAGGATGCAATGGCGCTGGGCTGGGCGGCACCCGATATGTTGCGCGCGCAGCTCCTGACGGCCGCGGCGCGGCAGTTCCCCGAGGGCGATGTGCAGCACTGGTGGCATATGCCGCAAGGTGCCGGCGTGCGCACGCGTTTCTCCGACGATCTGCTGTGGCTGCCCTACGCCAGTCTGCATTACCTGCAGGCCACGGGCGATGCGACGGTGCTCGACGAAATGCTGCCGTTCATCGAGGGCCCGCTGATCGCCGAGGGCGCCGAGGACGCGTACTACGTACCCGTGGTCGGAACGCAGATGGCCTCGGTCTTCGAACACGCGGCGCGCGCGATCGACCACAGCCTGCGCGTGGGCGCGCACGGGCTGCCGCTGATGGGCAGTGGCGACTGGAACGACGGCATGAACCGCGTCGGTATCGAGGGGCGCGGCGAGTCAGTGTGGCTGGGCTGGTTCCTGTGTGCGGTGGTGGCGGGCTACGCCCCGCTGGCACGCGCACGCGGTGAGGTGGCGCGTGCCGACACCTGGGAGCGTGCCGCTGCCGGCTGGAAAGCTGCGTTGGCGGGCCCGGCCTGGGACGGCCAGTGGTTCCGGCGCGCCTACTTCGATGACGGTCAGGTGCTGGGCTCTGCCGCCAACCCGCAGGCCCGTATCGACCTGATTGCGCAGGCCTGGGCGGTGCTGTCGAAGGCCGCCCCGGCGGCGCAGGCGCACCAGGCGATGGCAGCCGTCGAGCTGCATCTGATGGATCACACGGCGGGGCTGATCCGGCTGCTCGACCCGCCGCTGACCGATGCGCAGCCGAGCGCCGGCTACATCCAGGCGTATCCACCCGGCGTGCGCGAAAACGGTGGCCAGTATTCGCACGCGGGTGTGTGGGCGCTGATGGCCCAGGCCGAGCAGGCGCTGCATGATCCGAACGCGCAGGCCGGGGCTGGCGATCTGCCATGGCGCAGCTTCACCTGGCTGAGCCCGGCGCACCGCGCCGCCGACCCGGTGCACGGCGCGGTCTATGGGCTGGAGCCCTACGTGATGGCAGGTGACGTGTATTCCCAGCCGCCCTACACCGGCCGCGGTGGCTGGAGTTGGTACACCGGCTCCGCGGCGTGGATGCACCGCAGCGCGATCGAGTCGCTATTTGGCTTGCACCAGGGGCCGGCAGAGCTGTACTTCACCCCGTGCCTGCCCTCGCACTGGCCACGCGCCGAACTCACGCTGCAGCGGGACGGGCGCCAGTGGCATTTCGTGTTGTGGCAGGGGCCCGCGCACGAGGCACTGGCGGCGGTCGGTATCACCGACGCCCGCCTGTTGCTGCCCGCGCAGCGGCTCGCCTGGCAGGACTGCGCGCCGGCGTCGAGTTTTGTCGTCCCCTGGGAACGCGTCGATTGATCCGCAAACCGCCGCGATCAACACCGATCATCGGATCGTTCGAAGCGGATGTGCGTCACGGCGCGGCAATCGCCTTGTCGACGATCGCCTGTGCCTGCGTCAGGATGTCTTGCAGGTGATCGTTGCCGATGAAACTCTCGGCGTAGATCTTGTAGATGTCCTCGGTGCCCGACGGCCGGGCGGCGAACCAGCCGCTTTCGGCGACGACCTTGATGCCGCCGATCGCGGCGCCGTTGCCCGGTGCTCTGTCGAGCACGGCCGTGATCGCTTCGCCGGCCAGTTCGCGCGCGCCGATGCGCGCCGGCGCCAGCGCAGCGAGTTGCGACTTCTGCGCCGCCGTCGCCGGTGCTTCGACGCGATCAAAGACCGGCTCGCCGAGTTGTTGCACCAGATCCGCATAGACCCGGGCCGGGTCGCGCCCGCAACGCGCCGTGATCTCGGCGGCCAGTAGCGCCGGCACGAGGCCGTCCTTGTCGGTGGTCCAGACGCTGCCGTCGCGGCGCAGGAACGTGGCGCCGGCG
>CAZADK010000612.1:0-2869 GCA_964483855.1 uncultured Rhodoferax sp. | reverse complement strand
CGCATCAAGGTCGAGAAAGCGGCGCGCAAACTCGGCTACCGGCCCAACGCCATCGCGCGCACGCTGATCACGCGGCGCAGTCGGATGATCGGCGTGGTGATGTCGTATCTGGAGAACCAGTTCTACCCGGTGGTGCTGGAAAAGCTCTCGCAGCGGCTGCAACGCGACGGTTACCACGTCTTGCTGTTCATTGCCGACACCCGCCAGACCGATGCAGTACTGGCCGAGATCCTGCAGTACCAGGTCGATGGCATGGTGATGGCGTCGACGTCGATGTCCAGCGCGCTGGCGCTGCGCTGCGAGGAAGCCGGCATTCCTGTGGTGCTGTTCAATCGCACCAGCAGTTCGAGCGAAAACACCAGTTCGGTCACCACCGACAACTACCAGGGCGGCCTGCTGGTCGGGCAGTATCTGGCGCGAACCGGCCACCAGCGTATCGCCTTTATCGCCGGACTTGACGACACCTCGACCAACCAGTTGCGTGAACGCGGTTTTCGCGATGGTCTCGCCGAAAGCGGCCAGACCTGTTTTGCGCGTGCGGTCGGCAATTACGACTTCGAGGACGCCAAGGCGGCAGCCCGTTCCCTGTTCGGCGTCAAGGCCGCGCAACGCCCGGACGCGGTATTCGTGGCCAACGACCACATGGCGATCGCCGTCATGGATACCTTGCGCATCGAATTGGGCCTGCAGATTCCCCGCGATGCCAGCGTCGTGGGATTCGACGACGTCAAGCAGGCCGCATGGGGGTCTTACCAGCTCAGCTCGGTGGTGCAGGATGCCGACGCGATGATCGAAGCGACGGTCGGTCTGCTGATGGAGGAGATGGATGGTGCCACGCAGAACCGCGCCGTCGTCCTTCCCACCCGGCTGGTGCTGCGTGCGTCGAGCGCGCCGCGACCCAACAAGAAAGCCACCCCATGAATGCCGCTTCTTGCGCATCTTCCGCCGCAACCACTGCATCGCCGGCAGGTTCGGGCATGCAAGGCTTCGATGCCGAGTTCCGCGATCTGGACCACTACATCCGGGTCATCACCGACCGAATCTGGGAAGGCGGCCGGATTGACGACATCCGCCTGTATTACAGCGACCCGTGCATCGTCGACACACCGGCTGCCGTCAGCACGACGGTGCAGACCGTCATCGACGGCACCCGCGCGACACTGGCGATGTTTCCCGATCGCCGGCTGCTGGCCGAAGACATCATCCAGTCGGGCGACGACGTTGGCGGCTACCTCAGCTCGCATCGCATCATCTCGACGATGACGCACCGCGGCGACGGCTCGTTCGGCAAGGCCACGGGTCGCCTGATCCATGCACGCACCATCGCAGATTGCGTGTGCAAGGACAACCGGGTCGTGCATGAATGGCTGGTGCGTGACCAGGGCGCCATTGCGCTGCAGATCGGCTTGACGCCGCGCGAACTGGCCCAGACCTGGCTGAACCAGCGCGGTGGCTGGAGCAAGCCGGTCGCGGGTCCGGCGCCGGCGTTCTACCTTTCTCATGTCAGCGAGAACACACTTGCGCAGTCCTATGCGCAGGTCATCGAGGACGTCGCCGCGGGGCAGCCGATGGCCACCGGGCTTTACGACGAGGCGGTGCACCACCTGGGCCCTTGCGAGACAACGCGTTATGGCCATCGCGAAATCGCAGCCTACTGGGAGTCCTTGTTTGCGGCGCTGCAGGTAGAGCGTTTCGACGTCGAGCACCTGGCGCTGAACCAAGGTGGCGGCCGGCCCGACCGCGTGGCCTTGCGCTGGCGCGCCGTCACGCGGCATACCAATCACGGCGTCGCCGATGGCTGCTTTGGTGCCGCGAGCGGGCACACGGTAGAGGTGATGGGCATCAACCACGCCGAATTCGTCGACGGAAAAGTGCTGCGCGAATGGGTGTTGATCGACGACGTCGCGTTGTGGATGCAGATCCTGAATGTCCAGGCCTGATCGGCAAACCGAAAGAAAGACCCAGCATGGCCCGCATTCAACTCAAGAACATCGTCAAGACCTGGGGCACGGCCGTGGGCGTCAAGCGCATGTCGCTGGACATTGCCGACGGCGAATTTCTCGTTCTGCTCGGCCCATCGGGTTGCGGCAAGACCACCACGATGCGCATGGTCGCCGGCCTGGAGGACCCAACCGAGGGCGAAATCTGGATCGACGATCGCTGCGTCAACACGCTCGAGCCCAAGGACCGCGACGTGGCGATGGTGTTCCAGAGCTACGGGCTGTACCCCAACATGACGGTGTACGAGAACATCAGCTTCCCGCTGCGCATTCGCGGTACGCCAAAAGCCGACATCGATCCGGCCGTGATGAAGGCCTCGGGCAAGGTCGAACTCGACGAATTCCTGCAGCGCCGACCCAAGGAGCTTTCCGGTGGCCAGCGCCAGCGGGTTGCACTGGCGCGCGCCATCGTGCGCGAGCCCAAGGTATTTCTGATGGACGAGCCGCTGTCCAATCTTGATGCCAAGCTGCGCGTGAGCATGCGCGCCCATATCAAGCATCTGCACCACGAACTGGGCGTGACGACGATTTACGTCACGCACGACCAGGTCGAGGCGATGACGCTGGCCGATCGGGTCGTCGTGATGAGCAAGGCCGAGATCCAGCAGGTCGGCTCGCCGGAGGAGATCTACAACGACCCGAACAACCTGTTTGTTGCGGGTTTCATCGGCGCACCCGCGATGAACCTGGTCAGCGGCGTGCTCAAGGATGGCGTGTTCGAGTCCGCCGGCAAGACCTATTCAGTGCGGGTCGCCGGTTTCCGAGGACTCACCCAGTCCAACGTGGTGCTGGGCATGCGCGCCGAGGACATGCGGGTCGTCACCGATGGCGGCGCCCAGCAGGTCGAGGGCGAAGTTTTCTCGTTCGAA
>CAZADK010000611.1:0-2871 GCA_964483855.1 uncultured Rhodoferax sp. | reverse complement strand
CCGATGCACTTCCTGGGCCTGGCCGGCATGCCGCGCCGGTATGCCGACTACCCGATGCAGTTCGCCGACTTCAATGCACTCGCGTCCGTGGGTGGGTTCGCCTTCGGTATCGCCCAGGTGTATTTCTTCTTCTTCATCGTCCTGCCCTGCATGATGGGCAAGGGTGAGAAGGCGGGCCAGAAGCCCTGGGAAGGCGCGGAGGGCCTGGAGTGGCAAATTCCGTCGCCGGCGCCGTTCCACACCTTCGAGAACCCGCCCAAGCTCGACGCCTCCGCAAGCCGCATCGTCGGCTGATCGCCTGGCCACCTGACACGGAAAAGCCATGAGCCCTGATCAGAAGAAATCCAACGTGCGGCTGGCCCTGGCCCTGGCGTCGGTGGCGGTCGTCTTCATGCTGGGCATCATCGTCAAGATGACCTGGCTGGGGAGCTGAGCCGTGCGCCGTCGTTATCAGAACCTGACCATGGCACGCAAGCTGGTGGTCGTGGCCCTGGGCATGCTGGGATTCGGGTATGCACTCGGGCCGCTGTACGAGGCCATCTGCAACATCACCGGCATCAACGTGCTGGCACTGGGCGACCGCAATATTCCCGGTGCTACCTCCCGTGCGGCGGTGAACAGCCAGGTCGATACCAGCCGCACCATCACGGTCGAGTTCGATGCCAACGCGCGTGGCCCGTGGACATTCAAACCCGAGCGCCGTTCGATCAAGGTGCATCCCGGTGAACTGGCAACGGTGGTCTACGAGTTTCAGAACGATCAGGGTCGCCGCATGGCGGCTCAAGCCATTCCAAGTTATGCGCCGCGTCAGGCGGGGCCGCATTTCAACAAGCTGGAGTGTTTCTGCTTCAACCAGTACACGCTCGAGCCGGGGGAAATGAAGTCATGGCCGGTGGCCTTCGTCATCGATCCCAAGATTTCCCGCGACGTGACGACGATCACCTTGTCATACACCTTCTTCGAAGTGGGTGGTCCGGTGCCCCCTCCGCCCGGTGCCACTGCGGCGGCGAAGTTGCCGGACCTGGTCAAGGCGGGTTCATGAACGAAGAGCGCGGCACACCCCCGCCAGCCCCCGCACGCGGTGCAGGCTCCGCCTGGAACACCGCCAAGACCGTTGCCTGGTCGTTTTTTGGCGTGCGCCGGCACAAGGACCATGAACAGGAAGGGACAGGCATTCATCCGGTCCACGTTCTGGTCGCTGGATTTGTCGGCGTCTTCGTTTTGGTGGCGGCATTGATCGTGCTGGTGAACTGGGTCGCAGCCTGACCGGCGCAGCCCACGGTCGCAACCCAGTCAACGCAATATTGAATCGAGAGAGTCTGGAGCAGCAATGAGTTCTTCATCCCATCCCACTACGCCGTATTACTTCGTACCCGGGCCTTCCAGCCATCCGGTGATGGCGGCGATCGGCCTGTTCTTCGTGTTTTTTGGCGCGGGGCAATGGGTCAACGGCGTTGCCTGGGGCGAGTATTCGACCTACTTCGGCCTGGCCTGGTTGTTTGTGGTGCTGTTCCGCTGGTTCCGCGAGGCCATCAATGAAAGCGAGGGCGGTTCCTACGGCAGCAGAGTCGACTTGTCATTCCGCTGGAGCATGAGCTGGTTCATCTTCTCCGAGGTGATGTTCTTCGGTGCCTTCTTCACCGCCTTGTGGTGGGCACGCATGCACTCGGTGCCCGCACTGGGCGGCCTCGAGAACGCCTTGTTGTGGCCTGATTTCAAGGCCGCCTGGCCCAGTGTGGTGCCCGGTGCGACGGCGTCACCGGCCGGCATCATCGAACCGTTCCAGACCATGGGCCCATTCTGGCTGCCCACGATCAATACCGCCTTGCTGCTGACGTCTGGCGTCACGCTGACCATCGCTCACCATGCCCTGCAGGCGGGCCAACGCGGCAAGACCATCGCCTTCATGTGGATCACCGTGCTGCTGGGGCTTACCTTCCTGGGCGTGCAGGGATACGAGTACTACCATGCCTATACCGACTTGAACCTGAAGCTCACGTCGGGTGCGTTCGGTTCAACATTTTTCATGCTGACCGGTTTCCACGGTTTCCACGTGTTCGTCGGCATGTTGATGTTGTTGTTCATTACCTTGCGCCTGCAAAAAGGTCACTTCACGCCTGCACGCCACTTCGGTTTCGAGGGCGCAGCCTGGTACTGGCATTTCGTGGACGTCGTCTGGCTCGGGCTGTACGTGCTGGTCTACTGGCTCTGACGGCAGCCGCTCCGCGCCCCGAAGAACCAAGGCCGCGTTGCGGCCTTGGTTCATTTTCCGGCTGGAATCCCGGTCGGCTGGATGTAGCCCAGCTTCCAGGCCACGAGCACGCACAGGAACAGCACGATGGAGAACCCGACCCGAAACGCCAGCGCGCGTGCCATGTGATTGGAGGTGCCCTGGCCCTCGCGACCGCCTTTGAGCATGAAATAAAGGGCTGCTCCGAGGCTGCCGATGATGGCCAGGAAGGCGAGGACGACAAGGTACATCATGACGGCTGATTATCTGGTGGCGAAGCAGAGCCTGACGGCCCGCTTCTGGCTGATCGCCGCCGCTGCGCTGATCGGAGCCTCGGTCACGATGAAACTGGGATTCTGGCAATTGTCCCGCGCCAATGAGAAACTGACACTGCAAAAGGCCATTGACGATCAGGCAGCGCTGCCGCCGCTCGACAACGTCGCGCTCGCCGGCGCCGACAGGACAGCAGACTGGACGCACCGGCGCCTGAGCTTGCGTGGGCGTTGGCTGGACCCGCACACGGTGTACCTGGAGAACCGCCAGATGGACGGCAAGCCAGGGTTCTTCATTCTGACGCCGCTGCAACTCGACGATGATCCCCGCATGGTCGTGCTGGTGCAAAGGGGTTGGCAGCAGCGCAA
>CAZADK010000610.1:0-2882 GCA_964483855.1 uncultured Rhodoferax sp. | reverse complement strand
TCCAGCAGCGGTGTGCCGGCGCGGTTCAGGTCGATGCCGGTCTGACCGACAAAGTCTTCGTGCAGCGACTTGCCGGCGTCTTCCTCCAGATGCGCGCGCACCAGGCGCACCGAGCGTTTTTCGCCGTCCAGGAAAAATTCCACCTGTCCGCCTTGCACCACCGGGATCTCGAACTGGCTGATCTGGTAACCCTTGGGCAGGTCGGGGTAGAAGTAGTTCTTGCGCGCGAACACGCTGCGTTCGGCCACATGCGCGCCCACGGCCAGGCCGAAACGGATCGCGCGTTCGACCGCGCCCTTGTTCATCACCGGCAAGGTGCCGGGCAGCGCCAGGTCGACGGCACAGGCCTGGGTGTTGGGCTTGGCGCCGAAGGCGGTGGAGGCACGGCTGAAGATCTTGGATGCAGTCGAGAGCTGGGTATGGGTCTCGAAGCCGATGACGACTTCGTAACCCTGGACCAGGGGACCCAGGGGAATGCAAATCGACTGAACGGGCGCCGGTGGGGTCATCGCCGCGGTCCGCGTGGACGCGGCGGAGCTGGAAGGTGCGCTCATGGTGCTCAATACCCCTGGGGTTTGCGGGTGTGGAAGTCGGTGATCTGTTGGAAACGGTGCGCCAGGTTCAGCAGCCGGCCTTCCTGCAGGTAGTTGCCCATCAGCTGAAGACCGATCGGCATGCCACCGGCGCCGAATCCGGCCGGCAGGCTCATCGCCGGCAACCCGGCCAGCGACGCGGGCAGCGTGAAGATGTCGGCCAGGTAGTTGGCCAGCGGATCGTCGCTTTTTTCGCCGATGCGCCAGGCCACTGTCGGCGCGACCGGGCCGGCGATCACATCGCAGTTCTTGAACGCCTGCTGGAAGTCGTCCGACAACATGCGCCGGATCTTTTGCGCCTGCAGGTAATAGGCGTCGTAATAACCGTGCGACAACACATAGGTACCGATCATGATGCGCCGGCGCACCTCTTCGCCGAATCCTTCGGATCGGGTCTTGCGGTACATATCCGCCAGGTCCTTGAATTGCGCGGCGCGGTGGCCGAACTTGACGCCGTCGAAACGGCTCAGGTTGCTCGAGGCCTCGGCCGGCGCGATGATGTAATACACCGGAATCGACAGTTCGGTGCGCGGCAGCGACACCCGCACCCGCACCGCGCCGAGCTTCTCGTACTCCATCAGTGCCGCATCGATGGCCTGGCGCACGTCGTCGGCAACCCCGTCACCGAAGAATTCGTCAGGCACGCCGATGCGCAGGCCTTTGATGGAGTCGTTCAGCGAGCCGGTGTAGTCTTGCTGCGGCAGGTCGAGCGAGGTCGAGTCGCGGTCCGGGTCCGGGCCGCAGAGGTGGCTGAGCAACAAGGCGCAGTCTTCGGCGCTGCGGGCCATCGGGCCGGCCTGGTCCAGGCTGGAGGCGAACGCGATCATGCCGTAACGTGACGCGCGGCCGTAGGTCGGCTTGATGCCGGTGATGCCGCAAAAAGCGGCCGGCTGGCGGATCGAGCCACCGGTATCGGTGCCTGTGCTGGCCGGCATCAGACGCGCCGCGACAGCAGCGGCACTCGCGCCCGAGGAGCCGCCAGGGATATACGCGGTGTTCCACGGATTGCGTACCGGTTCCGGCTGGGCGTGGCCGACGGCCGCAATGGCGCTGTTTTCGTTCGCCGACCCCATCGCGAACTCGTCGCAGTTGAGCTTGCCCAGTGTCACCGCCCCCTGCTGCGCCAGCCGCGCGACGACGGTCGCGTCGAACGGCGAGCGGTAGCCCGCGAGGATGCGCGAGCCGCCAGTGCTGGGAAAATCGCGGGTTACAAAAATGTCCTTGTGTGCCAGCGGAACACCTTCCAGGGCGCCCGCGCTGCCTTGGGCCAACCGTGCATCGGCCGCGCGGGCCTGCGCCAGGGTGACAGCCTCGTCGCGTGCGAGATAGACGCCCAGGGCCTGGTCATGGGCCTTGGCGCGGTCCAGGAAATGGTGCGCGGTTTCCTGCGCCGAAACGGTGCGCTGGCGCAACTGTTCGGCCAGCTGGACCAGGCTCAGCTCGTGCAGATCGGAATCGGGGCGTGTCATGCGAAAGTCGTTTCGGGGTAACGGTTGGGAGTTCTATTCGATGACTTTGGGCACCAGGAACAGCCCGGCTTCGACGCTGGGTGCGCTGCGCTGGTTGGCTTCTCGGTCGTCGGGTTCACTCGCCACGTCCGCGCGCAGGCGCAGCGCGATGTCACCGATGGTTTCAAATGGGTGGGCCAGCGGCTCGATGCCGGTGGTGTCGACCGCGCGCATCTTCTGGACAATGTCGAAAAAGCCGTTCAATTGATTGAGCATGCGCTCACTGGCTGGTGCATCGAGCTCCAGACGGGCGAGATTGGCGATACGCGAGATGTCGGACGATGTAAGAGACATGACTGGATTTGGCGGAAAAGAGGCCTAGATGCGGACCAAAAGGCACGTGAACGGCGATTTTGGAGGCGGGCGATAAGGTATTATCCCGCCTTTGCGCAGCAATCCCGAGATCGCGGATTGTGTCTGGCGCAGGCTCACCAAAGCTGGTCAATATGGCGGCGGCAGACCGAAGTGCCCGCCGTGCCCGAGAGGATTTCGATGTTTGGAGCATTCCGTCAGTATTTCTCCACTGACTTGGCGATTGACCTGGGTACTGCCAACACGCTCATCTACGTAAGGGATAAAGGCATTGTGCTGGATGAGCCCTCGGTGGTGGCGATCCGGCACGAAGGCGGCCCGCAGGGCAAGAAGACGATCCAGGCCGTCGGCAAGGAAGCCAAGGCCATGCTGGGCAAGGTGCCGGGCAACATCGAGGCGATCCGCCCGATGAAGGACGGCGTGATCGCCGACTTCACCGTCACCGAGCAGATGCTCAAGCAGTTCATCA
>CAZADK010000609.1:0-2890 GCA_964483855.1 uncultured Rhodoferax sp. | reverse complement strand
CGGCGGCACCGACACGTTAATGAACCTGCACCTGTTCACCGGCTCCAATTTCAACGACACGATCCTGGGCAGCGCTGCGGCGATCTTCGAGAGCTTCAACGGCGGCCTGGGCGACGACATTCTTAACGGTGGTGCCTACGAGACCGTCTATCTTGACGCCTTCAATCGCGTCGACTACAACAACGCTCCAGGTTCGGTCACGGTCGACCTGCGTGCCGGCAAGGCCAGTGGCGCGGCAGGCAATGACACCCTGGTCAACTTCCATTCGGTGCGCGGCAGCAATCACGCCGACACGCTGTACGGCTCGGACACCACACTGTTCACCGAGCAGTTCGAAGGCCGCGCTGGCAATGACACCATCGACGGTCGCGGCGGCGCAGATCTTGTGCGCTACGGCTACCTTGGCAGCGGCGTCGGCGTGTATGTCAACCTCGCAACGGGCATCGCCATCGCGGGCGCCGGCGACGTCGACACCCTGATCAGCATCGAACGGGTGCGTGGCTCGCAGTACAACGACACGCTGATCGGCGGCAACCCTGATTCCGGCGCCGACCAGTTTGACGGCTTCGAGCAGTTCAGGGGTGACGGCGGCAACGACTTCATTGATGGCGGCGCCGGATATGACCAGGTCAACTACAGCGGCGCCACCTCGGGCGTGTATGTGGTGCTGGGAGGCACCGGCGCCGGCTACGCATTCGATGGCCAGGGTGGCATCGACACCCTGTGGAATGTCGAAGACGTCTTCGGCTCCTTCTATGACGACATGCTGATCGGCAGCGACTCGGCCAACTTCGAGAGTTTCGACGGCCAGATCGGCAACGATACGATCGATGGCCGTGGCGGCACCGACCGGGTGAACTATTACGGCTCCCGCGCGCCCGTCACCATCGATCTGAGCATGGGCTATGCGATCGAGTACTACCGCTATGGCGGAACAACCCCTGGCTACGACACGCTGATCAACATCGAATGGGCCCGCGGTTCAGAGAACTTCGGCGACACCATGATTGGCAACACGCAGGCCAACAAGCTGGAGGGCAACGGCGGCGACGACACCATCGACGGCGGCACCGGCATCGACACCATGGAGGGCGGCAACGGCTCGGATGTCTATGTGGTCAGGGATGTCGGTGATATCGTCACCGAAACAAACCGTCTGCGCGTGGTCGGCGGTGACGACACCGTGCTCTCCCACATCACGGCGGCCATGTCTGTGACGGGCTTCGTGCTCGGCGACTACGTCGAGAACCTGCGCATCGAAACCACCGAAGCAGCCAACGGCAGCGGCAACAGTCTGGACAACATCATCCATGCCAACCTTGGCAACAATGTGCTCGACGGTGGCACGGGCATCGACACAATCTCTTTCAGCCACGCCACGTCCGCCGTCGTTGCCAGCATCGACAGCGCAGCAACCGGGGTGCAGGCCACCGGCGGGTCGGGCAACGACACCTTGCTCAATTTCGAGAACATCACCGGCGGCTCGGCGGGCGACACGCTCACCGGCAGTTCGGCCGCCAATACCATTTCCGGCGGTCTGGGTGCAGACACGATGAATGGTGGTCTGGGCAACGACACTTATATCGTCGACAACGCTGGTGACGTCGTCATTGAAAACTCCGGCAACGTGCTGGAAATCGACCAGATCAACAGTTCAGTGACCTACTCGTTGGCAGCGCTGGCCAATGTCGAAAACCTGCTGCTGACCGGTTCCTCCAATATCCACGCAACGGGCAATGCCAGGGCCAACCTGCTCACTGGCAATAGCGGCAACAACAGCCTGATCGGCGCGGGCGGCAATGACACGCTCGACGGCGGCCTGGGGGTGGACACCTTGGCCGGAGGCGATGGCGACGACACCTACGACGTCGACTCTGCCAGCGACATCGTCACCGAGTTGGCGGCACAAGGCAACGACACCGTGCGATCCACCGTTTCATACAGCCTGGTGGACACCGACGGCGCGGGCGCCGATGGGGGCAATGTCGAAAACCTGCGGCTAATGGGGCCCGGCGCAATCAACGGCACTGGAAACGCGCTGGCCAACATCATTTATTCCGGCGAAGGAAGCAGCGCCATCGACGGCTTGGACGGCATTGATACCGTCTCGTACGCGTTCTCGCAAATTGGCGTCAATGGCAACATGGGCGGTGTCTTCAAGGGGACCGGGTCCGACACGCTGTTCAACATCGAAAACATCGAGGGCAGCGCCCTGAACGACAGCCTGACGGGCGATGCGAATGCGAACCGGCTGGTCGGCCTGGCTGGCAACGACAGCTTCTTCCTGCAGAACGGCGGAAACGATACCGTGCTCGGCGGCGAAGGCGGCGACTTCTTCAGCGCTGGCGGCGCCGGCAACATGCTGCTCGATGGCGGTTTGGTCACCGACACCGTCAACGGCTTTGACATGAACTCCATCAATTACCAGGGCGCCCCCGCATCGGTGATCGTCAACCTGGCCGGCATCACCGGCGATGGCGGTTCCGGAAGTGGAACAGCCAACAAGGGGGGCAACGGCATCGACACGATCATCGGTATCAACATCATCACTGGTTCGAATTTTGACGACAGTCTCACCGGCAGTACCTCGTCCACCTGGGAGCAGTTCGACGGTGGGCCCGGCAACGATACGATCGATGGCGGGCTGATCACCGACACGCTCAATTTCGACAATTCCAACCGGATCACCTATGCAAACGCATTCGCCGGCGTCAATGTCAACTTGGCCACCGGCGTAGTGACCGGCGGCGGCGGCAACGACTCCATTGCCAATTTCAATGAGGTGCGGGGTTCCATCTATGACGACATCCTGACAGGCTCCGGCTTTGCGTCCGAACAGTTCGAGGGGGGTGCGGGCGACGACACCATCGACGGCGGCGCGGGCATAGAC
>CAZADK010000608.1:0-2896 GCA_964483855.1 uncultured Rhodoferax sp. | reverse complement strand
GCGGCGAGGCGCTGCGAGCGAGCCGATCAGCGAGGCGGGTTTCGCGCTCAAGGGAGGCGACCCGGCCGCATTTTTCGACTTTGTGTTGCTACTGCAAGGGCAAGTGCCGCTGCGCTTGGACACCCTCAGCAAGGCCGAGCGGGGCTATGCGCTCAACGCGCCCCAGTCCTTAACCGCGGTGAAGGCCGAGCCGGTCGTACTTGACTCCAGCGTGACCGTCGAGGAGGGGTTCCAGGTCGTCGTTGGCAACTGCCTGATGCAGATGCAGTGCAACGAGGTCGGCGTCATGCGGGGCATCGATCCGGAGAGCGTCCACCAGATGCGGGTCGGCATGCGCCGGCTGCGCTCGGCGCTGCGCCTGTTCGCCAAATGGATCGCGTTTCCGGATGCCCTTTCGGGCCGTTGATTGGCCAATTTATCGTGACGCCCGATCGGGAATGCAACCGCGGCGTTGAAGGCGTCCGGCGCTCGAAGAATCACCCGCGATGGGTCGACCAGTCGTGAGCGATTCAGGCCGTTCGTCAGCACCGTTGGAACCGGGGCGCATCGCGCGCCCGGGGCGAACCGCACACCAAACGGGCTGGCTGCGCTGGCTTCCGGGGCTACACACCTTGCGTCACTACGAAATTGCTTGGCTGCGAAACGATGTCGTCGCCGGTCTGGCACTGACTACCGTGCTCGTACCTGTCGGTATCGCGTACGCGGTCGCGTCGGGCGTGCCGGCCATCTGCGGTCTGTATGCCACCATCTTCGGCCTCCTGGCCTATGCGCTGTTCGGTCCGAGCCGGGTACTCGTGCTGGGGCCGGATTCCTCGCTTGTCGCCATCATCCTTGGTGTCGTGCTGCCGCTTTCTGCGGGTGATCCCCAGCGCGCGATGGCACTGGCCGGAATGATGGCGGTGGTCTCCGGGATCTGGTGCGTCCTGGCCGGAGCCGCCCGGCTGGGTTTCGTCACCGAACTGCTCTCCAAGCCCATCCGCTATGGATACATGAACGGCATCGCGCTGACCGTGCTGGGCAGCCAATTGCCTGCGCTGTTTGGCTTCACGGTCGACGCGAGCGGCTTCTTGAACGGATTGCGGGCCTTTGTCGAGGCGGTTCTGGCCGGCAAGACCAATTGGGCATCGTTGGCATTCGGCGCTGGCACGCTCGCGGTGATTTGGCTGTTCAAGCGCAGCAAGCGCCTTCCGGGCGTACTGATCGCGGTGGCAGGCGCCACCCTCGTCGCCGCAGCGCTGAGTCTGGCCACGCGCGCCGGTGTGGGGGTCCTCGGTTCACTTCCCCAGGGCTTGCCCGCCTTTGCCTTCCCCTCGATCACTTCGGGTGACATCGTCCCGGTTCTGCTCGGTGGTCTCGCCGTTGCGCTCGTCTCGTTCGCCGACACCAGCGTGCTCTCGCGCACTTACGCCGCGCGCGCGGGTGCCTACGTCGATGCCAATCAGGAAATGTTGGGGCTGGGCGCTGCCAATTTGGCGGCAGGGCTCTTCCAGGGTTTTCCCATCAGCGCAAGTACATCACGCACGCCAGTAGCCGAAGCCGCAGGGGCAAAGACCCAACTGGCTGGTGTCGTGGGGGCCGTCGCTGTGGCTGCGCTTCTAATGTTTGCCCCGAACTTGCTCAAGAATCTGCCCACCGCCACGCTGGCCGCTGTCGTGATCGCGTCCGCCATCGCGTTGGTTGAAATCGCTGACCTGCGCAGGATTTACCGCATTCAGCGCTGGGAGTTCTGGTTGTCCATCGGGTGCCTCGCAGGCGTGGCCATCTTCGGTGCGATTCCGGGCATCGGCCTGGCGATCATGGCGGCGGTCATCGAGTTTCTCTGGGACGGGTGGCGCCCCCATTCCGCCGTCTTAGGCCGTGTTGATGGTATCAAGGGCTACCACGACATCACCCGCTATCCAGACGCCCGCATCGTGCCGGGATTGGTGCTGTTTCGTTGGGACGCATCGCTGTTCTTCGCTAACGCCGAATTGTTTCGGGATCGCGTGCTGGACGCGGTGGCTGCGTCGCCCACGCCCGTGCGCTGGCTTGTCGTAAGCGCGGAACCGATCACCAGCGTCGACGTCACCGCTGCCGACATGGTGGACGAACTCGACGCCGCCTTGCACGCCGCTGGCATCGACTTGTGTTTTGCCGAGTTGAAGGATCCCGTCAAGGATAAGCTCAAACGCTTCGGTCTCTTGTCCAGGCTGAGCGAGGAGAGGTTCTTCGCGACGGTTGGTGAGGCCGTAAGCTCTTATCTCAAAGCACATGCGGTGCCATGGGTGGACTGGGAAGATCGGCCTCAGTGAGGCGGGCTATGATCTCTGCGGCGAGTCAGTGCGCCATCGGCACCGGCACCGTCATTGATTACATGGCTGCGTGTGCACTGGAGTTTGAATCGGGCGAGATCGGTGTATACCAGATCCTCGCCAGCAAGCGCGCCGTGGGGAGCACCGCCATGCCGTTGACACGACAGCATATCTACGATGCACGCCACGCAGTGCCCAGCGCCCGACTCGGCACGGGTGCGGGAACACGTCCGGACGGACGCGATGGGCATGGCGCCAACCCGCCTTTTTCCGGTTGACCCAGCAGCGCACCAACTCCGAGATCCCGCCTGGCGCGACGGCACCACCCACATCGTGATGAGCCCGCTGGAGTTCATGCAGCGGCTGGCGGCACGGGCGACCGAAGGGCGCCTTTCATGCGCCCGTGCCGCGACCCCGGCGGCACCTCATTCGGTTCCATGGGGGGTGCTGGCGCACCATGCCAAGCTACGGGCCCTGGTGGTGCCGAACGGCCCCGAGCAAGCCACCGGCAAATCGGAGCTCACCGCGACCGAGCCAGGCTGCACGCACCGCCGACCGGCGCGCATCAGCTGGGCCCGGCTGCTCAAGCGCGTGTTTGAGATCGA
>CAZADK010000607.1:305-2903 GCA_964483855.1 uncultured Rhodoferax sp. | reverse complement strand
TTTCCACGCCGGTTCCCCGCCCGCAGCACCCGCAGAATGATGCGCGCATCCTCGATGGCGCAAATGCTGCGCCAATCGCCGACACGGTATTTGCAGTAGCTGCCCGCCGTGGCAACGTACAAGGCCACGCCAAGCGCGCGCTTCGGCCAGATGCAATCCCTCCAGGTCGTCGATGGCTTAGGAGATGGCCACAAGGGTCAGCGGCATTCCTGTATGCCCTGTCTCCAGCCCCGGTCTCCAATGCCGTAGTACGCGCAGTCCAGCTTGGGTCACGCGCAGCGGCGCCTGGTTGCAGGCGCATCCTGTCCCAGCCACCGATTGGTATAGGGGTATTCCCGAGTCACGGAAAAATGCCGCTATCGCCAAAAAATATTCATTACAATATACATTAATGAATACATTAAATGCCATCAATCGACGCCGATCGTGCCAGGACAACACGACATGCGCTTCACCGGTCGATGGACAGGAATGATCAGCACCTGCGTCACCTACGGCGTCGACGATCGGAAGCTTGACGCGTTCGAGCGTTATGCAAAGCTGTGGATTCCCATGGTGCAGAAGTTCGGTGGAACCCACCACGGCTATTTCCTGCCGACGGACAGCGCCGGCCGCGATGCCGGCGGCACAGCCATGGCGCTCTATACCTTTGCGACCCCGGTCCACTATGCGCAATGGCGCATTGGCCAGCTGGACGACCCCGACTGCAGGCTGGCCGCCGCGTTCGGGCGGCAGTCCGGCTGCATTCAAAGCCACGAGCGCTGTTTCTATCGGCCGGTTTTCAAGACCTAGCACCTGCGCGAAAGCACAAATTTTGAGCTACCAGTTTGACTTTTCGCGCGTGCTGCAAGAGTTCCCGCTGTTCCTGCAAGGCGCATGGCTGACCATACAACTTTCACTTGTTGCCACGGCAATGGGATTCGCCATAGGCAGCTTGTGCGCCATAGGCCGCCGCAGCGGTGTGAAGCCGGTGTCACTGGCATGCGGCCTTTACGTCGAATTGATCCGCAACACGCCTTTGCTGGTACAGATTTTTCTGGTGTATTTCGGCCTGTCGAGCATTGGCTGGAAAGTGCCGGCTATGTATGCCGCGGTGATTGCGCTGGTGATCAACGTAGGCGCCTATACCAGCGAGATCATGCGTGCCGGCATGGACTCGATCCATCGGGGCCAGCTCGAAGCCGCAGAATGCCTGGCCCTGAATCGGGCGCAGGTCTATTGGCATGTGATCCTGCGCCCGGCGATGGAGCGTGTGTATCCGGCGCTGACAAGCCAGTTCATCTTGCTGATGCTCGGCTCCTCGATCACTTCGCAGATCTCCGTCGAGGAGCTCACTGCAGTGGCCAACCGTGTGCAGTCGGACACCTACCGATCGTTCGAGACCTACATCGTCGTCGCGGCTGCCTACATGATTCTGGCTCTGCTGATGCGGCTGGGTTTCTGGCTGTTGGGCCAACTCGTCTTCACGCGCAAGCGGCGCCTGGGCACCACGATGTGAGGCCGCAATGCAGACCAGTTTCAACATCCACCATCTGTACTTCCTGCTCAATGGCATGGCATGGACGCTGGCCTTGTCGCTGATCGCCTTCATCGGCGGTGGTATCGCCGGCTTCGCCGTGGCGCTTTGCCGCGTCAGCCCGGTGGCGGCCGTCCGCTGGAGCGCCACAGCCTATGTCCAGCTGGTGCAGGGAATACCCCTGCTGATCCTGATGTTCATGACCTACTTCGGCCTGAGCATCGCGGGCTGGACCTTGTCCGCACTGGTCGCCGCAGGAATCGCAATGACCATCTATGTCAGCGCCTATCTCGGAGAAATATGGCGTGGCTGCATTGAGGCCGTGGCAAGAACCCAATGGGAAGCGGCCGAATGCCTGGCCCTGTCTCGCACCCAGCGCATGCGACTCGTGATTCTGCCGCAGGCACTGCGGATCGCCACGCCGCCAACAGTCGGATTCATGGTGCAGATCGTCAAGAACACCTCGCTGGCATCGATCGTCGGATTCGTCGAGCTGGCGCGTGCGGGTCAGGTGGTCAACAACTCGATCTTCCAGCCCTTTCTCGTCTACATCATCGTCGCGACTTTCTACTTTGCCTTGTGCTACCCGCTGTCAGCCTGGAGTACCAGGCTCGAGCGCCGCCTGCAAGTGGGCCAGCCGGCTCCATTGTTTGCCTGAGAGAAATGGCCATGTCCACTGTTGTCGAACTGCGCGACGTCCACAAACGATTTGGCGCCAACAGCGTACTCAAGGGAGTTTCCTTCGAGGTCTCCAAAGGGCAGGTGATCGCCATCATCGGACGAAGCGGCTCCGGCAAGAGCACGGCCCTGCGCTGCATCGACAGGCTGGAAATCGTCGACAGGGGCGAGATCATTGTCTGCGGGCACCGCGTGCACAGCCCCGACATCAACCTGCGCAAGTTACGGACCGATGTGGGCATCGTTTTCCAGAGCTACAACCTGTTCCCCCACCTCACGGTCGAGCAGAACATCATGCTGGCGCCCTGTGCGGCAAAACGCATGTCGAAGGCAGATGCAAAAGCCATCTGCGAACGCGTGCTGCGCCAGGTCGGTCTGGCCGAAAAGTCCCAGGCTTATCCAGA
>CAZADK010000607.1:0-295 GCA_964483855.1 uncultured Rhodoferax sp. | reverse complement strand
GCGCTGGATCCGCAGCTGACCGGTGAAGTTCTCAAAGTGATCGAGGAACTGGCCGCCACCGGCATGACGATGGTATTGGTCACGCACGAGATGGCATTCGCCGCCAAGGTCGCCGACGTCGTCATCTTCATGCATGAAGGCAGGGTCTGGGAGACAGGCTCCGGCGCCATGCTGACGAATCCACAGACAACTGAGTTGCAGTTCTTCATTGGCCACGCACTTTAGCCGCGGCCACGCCACCGAATCCCCCCCACCACCAAAGGAGACACCGTGAAACTGAAACCCTTGATCACCA
>CAZADK010000606.1:0-2910 GCA_964483855.1 uncultured Rhodoferax sp. | reverse complement strand
GTTCTTCGGGATGCCGAAGTAGTAGTACAGGGCGCCCTCCATGCCCGGGAACTGTTTGTAGGCCGCCATCGCCGGCAAGATGTTGCCACCCGTGGCCAGCTTGATGCCGAATCGCTTATCCAGGTCCAGGTCGGCGATCTTGCCAAACGGCGCCGGTGCGCCCGACCAAGCCACCGAGATATATTTCTTGCCCGGCTGGTCCTTGAGCTTGTCGATGATGCGTTGCAGGCCGGCCGTGAAGTCGGTGGTACCCACCGGCAGGTACTCCTCGTGCACGATCTTGGCCTTCTTGGTGAACTCCCTGGTTGCCTTCACGCCATCGCGGCCGAAGGCGTTGTCGTTGGCCAGGATGGCAATCACGTTGTCGGGCGAATCCAGGGCCACGGCGTTGGACGCCGCATCCTGCGAGCTGTTGCGCCCGGTGCGGAAGATGTATTTGTTCCACTTGTCGCCGGTGATCGAATCGGCCACCGCCGGCTCGACCAGCAGGATCTTCTTGTATTCCTCGGCTACCGGCAACATCGCCAGCGCCACCGGCGAGGCAGTCGGACCGACCGCAATGTCGACCTTGTCGTCCGCATATGCGGCCGCCAACAGGCTCTTGCCCACGTCGGGCTTGCCCTGGTCGTCTTTCTCGATCACGACCAGTTTCTTGCCGGCCACCATCATGGTGCCGCCGGTGCCGTAGTTCAGGCCCATGTTGAAACCCACGATGGTCTGCTTGGCATACGCCTCCAACGCTCCGGTCTTGCTGGCAATCAAGGCAATGCGGATCTCCTTGTCTTGCGCCTGTGCCGCCAACGGCGTCATGACGGTCAAGGCGGTTGCGGCGATGCCGGCAAGCGCGACCAGGGTGCGACGGTGCATGTGTTGTCTCCAGTAGGTTTTCGGTGAAAGGCTGCTCACACAGTGAGCATGCTCCATGCCAACCTGCAAGCCTTTGATCTACAAGGAAAACATCAACCGAAATCCAAAAAATGGCTATTTTTCAGTCAATGATATTGACTGATATTGAGACAACGTCTAAATATCAGACAGTCTCTGGTACAGCGTCGCACGCGAGATTCCCAGCATGCGGGCAGCCGCCAGTTTGTTGCCACCCGTGGCCTGCATGGCCGCCATGACAGCCCGCCGTTCCACCCGTGCCACCTGCTCCGCCAGCGGTCGCAGCAGGTCCGGGGCTGGGGCCGGATCCGGCGACGGCAGTACCGTGCCCGCGACGCGCGCACCCCGGGGCGCAATCCACGGATCAATGCCCGACTGCTGCAACACCTGCTGCAACAACGTGGCATCGATACGCTGGTTGTCGCTGCGCATCGCCGATTGTTCGAGCATGTTGCGCAACTCGCGGATATTGCCGCGCCACTGCAGCGCACTCAGCAGTTCGAGCGCGTCGGCGGTGATGTCCGGCAACGCGGAGCCGTTGCGCAGCGCGATATCGTCATTGAGCGCCTCGACCAGCGCCGCAATGTCGCTGCGTCGCTCGCGCAGCGGCGGCACCCGGATCGGCAACACGTTGAGCCGGTAATACAAGTCCTCGCGGAACCGGCCCTCGCGCATCCAGGCAGTCAGGTCGCGCGAGGTCGCCGCGATCACGCGCACATCGAACGGCACCAGCGTGTTCGATCCGAGCGGCTCGATCTCGCCCTCCTGCAACGCGCGCAGCAGCTTGGCTTGCACGGCCAGCGGCATGTCGCCGATCTCGTCGAGGAACAGGCTGCCGCCATCGGCCAGCTTGAACTTGCCATCGCGGCCCTTGCGATCGGCTCCGGTGAAGGCGCCGGGCGCAACGCCGAAGAACTCGGCCTCCAGCAAGGTGTCGGGCACGGCCGCGATATTGACGCTGACCAGCGGCCCGGCGGCGCGGCCGGACGCGGCATGGATGGCATGGGCCAGCAGTTCCTTGCCGGTGCCGGTCTCGCCGAGCAACAACACCGGGCTGTTGGACTGCGCCGCGCGCCGGGCCTGGCGTTTGACCTCGACCGCCGCCGCGCTGGTGCCGACAAAGCTGGTGAAGGTGTACTTGGAGGGACGCGCGCCGCTGCTACGGGCCTGGCCCAGCCGCTGGGCGGCGAGTTCGCGCCGCGCATCGTCCAGGTCGCGCTGCATCAGGGCGAACTTGCTGATCAAGGGCTGCAGCGTCGTCTCGGGGTGGTCGAACAACACGATGCCGATGGCGCCGATCACGGCCTCGTTGTCGTCGCGCAGCGGAATGCGGCTCACGACGAAGGTGCCGGCCCGGTTGGTCAGCAGGTCGATCAGGTAGGCCTCGCCGGTTTCCAGCACCCGGCGCATCTGGGTGTTGGGAATCACGTCCTCCACCATATGGCCCAGGAACTGGTCGAGCGACGAAAAACCCAGCGCCGGCAGGAAGCGCTGGTAACCTTCGTTGACCCAGACGATACGCCCGCTGCGATCAACCAGGAACATGCCCTGGCTGATGCTCGAGAACAGGTGGAACATCGAGCGTGCCGCCAGCGCGAGAATGCCCTGCGCGTCCAGCGGCAGGCCGTATGCCGCGCCGGACGCCAGATCCGACGAGGATGGCGGCAGGACGTCGGCGGTCTGGTCGGGCATGCGGAGATGGTAACGCCCGCCCAAAAGCAAACAGCCGGACATGCCGGCTGTTCACGGTTCCGGCGCCGCCATTGCATCGCAATGGCCTGGCGCACGCACGATTTACTTCGGGATGATCACGCTGTCGATAACGTGGATCACGCCGTTGTCGGCAACGATGTCGGTTGCGGTGACCTTGGCCTGGTCGACCATCACGCCGCCAGACGTGGACACCGTGATGCTGGAGCCTTGCACGGTCTTGACCATGCCGGCCTTGACGTCAGCTGCCATCACCTTGCCGGGCACCACGTGGTAGGTCAACACGGCGGTGAGTTTGGCCTTGTCCTTGAGCAG
>CAZADK010000605.1:0-2912 GCA_964483855.1 uncultured Rhodoferax sp. | reverse complement strand
GGATGTTGCTGGGAAAGATGTTGCGCGGGCTGACCGGCACGCCCATGCGCAGGATCGCCTTGGCGAACAGTTCGTTGGCCGACGCCGAGCCAGACCCGTTCACGTTGGCAAACTTGATGACAAAGTTGTTGACACCTTCGATCGGTGGTGCGCCAGTCATGCCGCCTCCAGGGTGTCGGATACCGGATGTGCGTCACGGCAGGCGGGTCCGGCCTGCGTGGTCGTGAGCAGGAATTTCTGCATGTCCCAGGCGCCGGTCGGACACCGTTCGGCGCACAGGCCGCAGTGCAGGCAGACGTCCTCGTCCTTGACCATCACCCTGCCCGTCTTGAGTTCACCCGACACGTACAGGTCCTGCGCCAGGTTCAGCGCCGGCGCCTTGAGGCGGGCGCGCAGGTCTGCCTCGACGCCATTGGTCGTGAAGGTGATGCAATCCATCGGACAGATATCGACGCAGGCATCACACTCGATACAGGTCTCCTCGGTGAACACCGTCTGCACGTCGCAGTTCAGGCAGCGCTCGGCCTCCTTGAACGCCGTCGCGGCGTCGAAACCCAATTCAACTTCGACCCGGATGCTGGCAAGCGCCTGTTCAGCCTTGGCCCAGGGCACCTTGAAGCGGTGCGCCGACGACACGTCGTTGTCGAAACTCCATTCGTGGATACCCATCTTCTGCGACACCAGGTTGGTACGCGGCGGTGGGCGCTGCGTCGCCGACTCGCCGTTGAGCAGGCGGTCGATCGACACCGCAGCCTCGTGGCCATGCGCCACCGCGGTGATGATGTTCTTCGGCCCGAAGGCTGCGTCCCCACCGAAAAAGACATCGGGCACGCTGGACTGGAAGCTGAGCGGGTCGATCACCGGCAGGCCACGGGAGTCAAACGCGATACCACTGTCGGCCTCGATCCAGGGGAAGGCGTTCTCCTGGCCCACCGCGATCAGCACCGAATCGCACGCGATCAGCACATCCGGCTCACCGGTGGGGATCAGGCTGCGTTTGCCATTGGCGTCGCAGATCGACTTGACGACTTCGAACGTCATGCCGGTGAGTTTGCCGTCGAGATGTTCGAACGACTTGGGGACATGACAGTTGATGATCGGGATGCCTTCATGCTGCGCGTCCTCCTTCTCCCACGGCGAGGCCTTCATCTCGTCGAAGCCGCTGCGCACCACGACCTTGACATCGTCGCCACCCAGGCGGCGCGCGGAGCGGCAGCAATCCATCGCCGTGTTGCCACCGCCGAGCACGATGACCCGGCGTCCGATGCTCGTGATGTGGCCGAACGAGACCGAGGCCAGCCAGTCAATGCCGATGTGAATGTGATCCTGGATCTCCTTGCGCCCGGGCAGGTCGAGGTTGCGACCACGCGGTGCGCCGCAGCCCACGAAGATCGCGTCGTACCCCTGGGCCATCAGCGCGCGCATCGACTGAACCTTTTCGCCGCTGCGAAATTCGACGCCCATGTCAAGAATGATTCCCGTCTCTTCGTCGATGACGGTCTCCGGCAGGCGGAAACGGGGAATCTGGCTGCGCATGAAGCCGCCGGCCTTCTTTTCACTGTCGAAGATGGTCACCGAATAACCCAGCGGCGCAAGATCACGCGCCACCGTCAGTGACGCCGGCCCGGCGCCGACACAGGCGATACTTTTGCCGTTGGGCGCGTCCATCTGCGGCAACCGGTGGCTGATGTCCTGCTTCATGTCGGCGGCGACCCGCTTGAGGCGGCAGATCGCCACCGGCTCGGGCGGCGAGCCGCCGTTGTGCTCGACCCGCGAACGCCGGCAAGCCGGCTCGCAGGGCCGATCGCAGGTGCGACCCAGGATGCCGGGAAACACGTTGGACGCCCAGTTCACCATGTAAGCGTCGGTGTACCGCCCCTGGGCGATCAATCGGATGTATTCGGGAACGGGGGTGTGGGCTGGGCATGCCAGTTGGCAGTCGACGACCTTGTGGAAATAGGCCGGATTGCCCGTGTCAGTAGGCTGCAAAAAGTATCTCCTTGCCGTGCATACGCTTTCGCCTGGGCCAGTTTCATCGAGTTACAGCCACCGGAGGGCAATTTCCTGACGCCCTGCCGCAGCCATGCCGAGGCAGTTTGGTAACCACCATGTAACCTCGAAGTCCATTGTGCGCCCGCCAGACTGCGTCGCAGGGCAAGATGCCCGCTATTGGTGTGTCTTTTGCGTTTTATGTTGCGCGGAAGCTGCGAAGCAACTTCCTACGAAGCTGATCGCAGCGTGCACCGCGTGCGTCGGACGAAGCGCGGATAAACCGTATCTGCAGCGGGGTGCGCTCAGGTGCAAAGCGCTCTCACCCCACAGGCAAGCATATTCGTGGTCAGGAATGTCAGCGTTCATGAGTAGTTCCAGCGGCAAACAAGCGGTCAACTGCGGTTTCTAGGTTCAACTGCCTGCCAGCGCACCGAACGCCTGGACAACCTCTGGCGGCGCCTGCACCAGTTCGACCAGCACACCTTCACCCGCGACCGGAAACTCCTCATTGGCCTTGGGATGCAGGAAGCAGATGTCGAAACCTGCCGCCCCCTTGCGAATACCGCCGGGCGCGAAACGCACACCCCGCGCCGTCAACCAGGCCACGGCCGCCGGCAGATCGTCGATCCACAGGCCGACATGGTTCAGCGGCGTGGCGTGCACCGCCGGTTTCTTGTCCGGGTCGATCGGCTGCATCAGGTCGACCTCGACCTTGAATGCGCCGCTGCCGATGGCGCATATGTCTTCATCGACATTCTCGCGTTCGCTGACGAAATTGCCCGTGACCTCCAGCCCCAGCATATCGACCCACAGGCGGCGCAGCCGCGTTTTGTCGGGGCCGCCGATCGCGATCTGCTGGATGCCGAGCACCTTGAATGGGCGTTGCAGGGTGGTGGGCTGCGTCATACGAACTCGACGAT
>CAZADK010000604.1:0-2916 GCA_964483855.1 uncultured Rhodoferax sp. | reverse complement strand
GCGTCTCGGGCGGGTCCGAAGCGCCGGACCGCAGCGGCGCTGCCAATACGAGTGCCGACTCAGCGAGCAACCATGAGGTGCCGAAAGCAAAGCCCAGCGTTTCGAGCCGATAACCATGCGCATACACCGACCGGATACGCCAGCCGTTGTCAGCCAACTGCAGCAGGTTGCGCAGCTGGCTGAGAAGGATGTCCAGCGTGCAGGTCTGGACAGTGTCGTTCAGACCCCAGACCGCCTCCAGCAGGTACTGGCGCGACAACACCACGGCCTGCCGCGCCGATCCGGCCGAACCGGGGGACTGGCTGGTCATCGTGCGGCGTACACTTGGCCGCAGCTTCCGGAGAGACACGATGAACGCCCCAGCCAGCAACCAGCACCTGTTGCCCGCGGTCGCCCAGCGCGACGTACCGCAGGCCCTGATCGACACGCTCAAGGCGCGTTTTGCCGAACGCTGCTCGACCGCGCTGGTGGTGCGCGAACAACACGGTCGCGACGAGTCATCGTTCGACGTGCCGCCACCGGCCGCAGTGGTGTTTGCCCAGAACACCGCCGAAGTGGCGGACGTGGTCGCGCTGGCTGCACGGCACAAGGTGCCGGTGATCCCGTTCGGTGTCGGCTCCTCCCTGGAGGGCCACCTGCTCGCGGTGCAGGGCGGTATCAGCATCGACATGGGCCGCATGAACAAGGTGTTGTCGATCAACGCCGAAGACCTGACCGTGACGGTGCAGGCCGGCGTGACACGCAAGCAGCTCAACGAAGAGATCAAGAGCACCGGTCTGTTCTTCCCGATCGACCCTGGAGCCGATGCCACCATCGGGGGCATGAGCGCGACCCGCGCCAGCGGAACGAACGCGGTGCGTTACGGCACCATGCGCGAGAACGTGCTGGGCCTGGAAGTGGTCACCGCCAGCGGCCAGGTGATCCGCACCGGCACCCGGGCCAAGAAGTCGTCGGCCGGTTACGATCTGACGCGGCTGATGGTGGGCAGCGAAGGCACGCTGGGCGTGATCACCGAGATCACGCTGCGCATCTACCCGTTGCCCGAGGCGGTGTCGGCGGCGATCTGTTCTTTCCCCAGCATCGAGGCAGCGGTGCGCACGACGATACAGGTGATCCAGATGGGCGTGCCGATCGCGCGCGTCGAGCTGATCGACCACAACTCGGTGCGTATGGTGAACAAACACTCCAAGCTGTCGCTGCGCGAGGAGCCGATGCTGCTGATGGAGTTCCACGGCTCGCCCAGCGGCGTCAAGGAACAGGCCGAAACGGTGCAGGAAATCGCCAGCGAACACGGCGGCAACGCATTCGAATGGGCCAGCACGCCAGAAGAGCGCACCCGGCTGTGGACGGCCCGGCACAACGCGTATTTCGCTGCCGTGCAGTCGCAGCCGGGCTGCAAGGTGATCTCCACCGACACCTGCGTGCCAATCTCGCGGCTGGCCGACTGCCTGCTCGATTCGGTGGCCGAGGCTGACGCATCGGGCATTCCGTATTTCCTGGTCGGCCATGTCGGCGACGGCAACTTCCATTTCGGCTACCTGCTCGATCCGGCCAAGCCGGAACAACGCGTGGCGGCCGAGCAGCTCAACCACCAGCTGGTATCGCGCGCGCTGGCGCTGGAAGGCACCTGCACTGGCGAACACGGCGTGGGGCTGCACAAGATGGACTTCCTGGTCACCGAGGCTGGCGACGGCGCGATCAACATGATGCGCACCATCAAACGCGCGCTCGACCCGGACAACATCATGAACCCGGGCAAGATCTTCGCGTTCTGATGCCATGACGCGTCGCGGCCGGGCCACCGGTTCCTGGCCCGGCGCGCTGGTATCGCTGCTACTGTGGCTGGTGACGGCCTTCGCATCAGGTCCGTTGCAGGCCCAGGCCCAACCGACGCGGCAGCCTGCCGTGCAGCCCGATAACGGCTGCAGCAGCGCGCGACAGGTCGTGCAGGCGCGGCGTATCGCGACTCGCGCGGGCACGGTGGTCGGCGACGACATGGTGGGTCTGCCCGACCGGCTGCCGCTGGGCTGGCGCAACGAAAAATTCCAGCTGCGCTACGAAATCGATGTGTCGGCCTGCGCCGCATCGTCCAGCGCCGCGTTGTCGCTGTACCGGGTGGGCGCACCGTTCGTCATCCGTGCGCAAGGGGCGGCACTGGAGTCGCTGCTGACCCGCAGGCGGTTCGAGTCCACCATCTCCGAGGCCGCCGACACGACGGCGACACGACCGGCGGAACCAGTGTTCAATGGCCGCATCCCGAACCTGATCGGCCTGCCCCGCTTGACCCGTACGGTCGAGATCGAGTTGCTGACCCTGCCCTTTATCCCGACCGGATTGGCCGCGCTCAGCCTGGGCCCGACCAATACCCTGATGCCGTTGGCCATCGCCAACGTGGACCGTGTGGTCGGGTATACCCATGCTGCCGCCGCCGTGATGCTGGTGCTGGCATCGATGGGCGGCATCCTGTGGCTGCAGCGGCGCCACGCCCTCGGTTTTCTGTGGATGATGCTGGCCTGTGTGTGCTGGAGCATCCGGGCTCTGGCCTACTTCGATCCCAACGTCTACCTGTCGCCGATCTGGTTCGAGCAGCTGAACCCGTTCAATATCCTGCTGACCGCCGTCGCCTTGTGCGCGGCGACATTGGCCACGATGACATCGCGTCCCGCAATCGCCGCCGCAACTGCAGCAACCGCCCCGGCCAACGCCGCAACCGCTGCAACCGCCGCCACCACCACTGCGATTACTGCAATCACTGCATCCGCAACCGCCACCGCCGCCGCAACCGCCACCGCCACCGAACAAACATCGGACACCGACTGGCGGCGCCGGCCGCGCCAGGCACTGGTGTTCGCGGTTGCCAGCAGTGCGCTGGCGATCGTGCTCGGCGTTCTCTTGGACGGTGGGGCAATGCTGGTG
>CAZADK010000603.1:0-2936 GCA_964483855.1 uncultured Rhodoferax sp. | reverse complement strand
GCAAAAAGCCCGCGCAACAAGGAACTTCTGACGCTGGTCGAAGCTGAAATAGTCAAAGTTCGTGCCAGCCGATAACCGGGACCATTCGAGGGCCGGCATGCTCCAGAAATTGGAGCGCGCCGGCCTCTCGGCCACTCGCGCCCTGTCCGTGGCTGGACTGATCGCCCTGATGGTGCTGGCGGTCATGACACTGTTCGACGGGTTGATGCGCTGGCTGGCCAATCAACCCATTGAAGGTGTCCGCGATGTCGGCGGGCTGGCCATCGCGCTGGCGATTTCCTGCTGCATTCCGGTTGGCCTGATGGAGCGCAGCAACATCACGATTCGTGTCGCGGAGTCGGTCGGCGGGCCGCGGCTGGGCAAATTCCTGGACGTACTGGCCGCATTGGTCGTGGCCGTGGTCATGGTGGCACTGGCATGGCAATTCACGGTATTCGCCGGCAAGATCGCCCATGCCAACGAGACGACCTGGGTCCTGCACATTCCGACCGCACCCTTCTGGTACGGGGTAGCCGTGATCCTGTGGAGTGCGGTCGTCGTGCAGTGGGTGATTGTGGCTCTGGAGATCGGCCGTTTGACCGGCCGTTTCGAGCACGCGCAACGTTGAACCACCTCCTCCACCCCATTCACCCCATTCACCCTGCGAACGAGTCGTCATGACACTCCTTCATTCAGAGCGCCGACGATGGGTCCATTGACCATCGCCGGGATCGGTCTGGCAGCGTTGTTTACGCTGATCCTGCTCCAGGTTCCCATCGGATTCGCCATGATCGCCGTCGGTGTGGTGGGTTATGCACTTCAGGCCGGCTGGGGGCCGGCATTCACGATCCTGGCAAGCGAGCCTTCCGGATTGCTCTCCAGTGTGGACCTGGCGACCGTTCCGCTGTTCCTGCTCATGGGAACGTTTGCGACGGCAGCAGGTTTTTCGTCCGACATCTACAAGGCGGCGGCGAGTTTTCTGGGTCACCGGCGCGGCGGCCTGGCCTATGCCACGATTGCCGGGTGCGCAGCCTTCGGAGCCGTCTGCGGATCCTCCACGGCCACCGCTGCCACGTTCGCAAAGGCGGCACTGCCGGAGATGCGCAAACGCGGTTACTCGGACGCGTTTTCCACCGGAACCATCGCGGCCGGCGGCACGCTCAAATCGCTGATCCCGCCATCGATCGTGATGATCCTGTATTGCATCGTCGCCAAGACCTTCATCTTCGACCTGTTCATTGCCGCGGTCATACCGGCCCTGCTTGCCATCGCGCTGAATCTGGTCGCCATTGCGCTGGTCGTGCGGTTTCGACCCGATGTGGCACCCGTGGCAGAAGTCGTTCCCTGGCCCGAACGATGGGCCGCATTGCGGCAGGCCGGCCCCGTGCTGAGCTTGATGGTCACGGTTTTCGTCGGTTTGTACAGTGGTGTATTCACGGTCAACGAAGCGGCGTCGGTAGCAGCCGTGTTGTCGCTGGTTTTTGCCGTGATGCGCGGCAGGATGAACTGGAGCAACGTCTGGGCCGGTCTGCGCGAATCGGCCAGCGCCACGGCGATGATCTACATCATCATCATCGGCGCCTCGGTGTTCACCTACTTCATCACCCTGGCCCGTGTACCAGAGGCGCTGGTCGACCTGGTGGGCCATCTCGACATCGCGCCCATCGGCATCATCTTCGCGCTTCTGTTGGCCTACCTCGTCCTGGGTGCGGTGTTCGACGAGATCGCGGCGATGCTGATCACGCTGCCGTTCGTGTTGCCTGTGATCGAACAACTGGGGTACGACCCGTTGTGGTGGGGCATCATCAATGTCGTGGTGATCGAGCTCGGCATGATCATCCCCCCGATCGGCATCATTGTCTTCGTGCTGCACGGCATGGCAACGGACATTCCGATCCGGACCATTTATCGCGGCGTGATGCCATTCATCGCTGCCGATCTTTTCCTGCTGGCGCTGCTGGCCAGCTTCCCTGCCATCGTCATGTGGCTGCCCACCCTGCTAAGGGGATAACGCACCCAACCTGCCGAATCGTTGGACCTGTCCCCCATTACAACGACAAGGCCGTATGCGCGGCCAAGGTGCACAGCGCGCTGGCCGCAAACGCGGCAGCCTGACCACAACGGCCGCGACGACCCCCATGCGATTCGTGGCCATGCCTGATCGCCGTCCCTCGTAGGCGCGCACGATCAGGTCTCTGGCTCGATCTGAAGCGTGGTCAGGATCCGCGCCACCATGTTGTAGGCTGCGATGGCAACCGTGAACTCCACGATTTGCGTTTCGTCGAAGTGTTCGCGCATCTCTGCAAACAGGCTGTCGCTGACCTGCACGTCCCGGGTCATCTGGGTGGCGAACTGCACGACCACCCGTTCGATGTGCGTCAAGTCGGCATCGGTCCAATTGCCGGGCATTGCGTCTGCGACATAACGTTGCAAGGCGTCGAGTTGGCGCTGCTCGCCACCAGCGGCCAGAAAGTCAGGCGCGTGGTGATGGAATTCGTAGCTCGCGCCAGTGACCAATGCAACAGTACAGATAGCCAACTCCTGCAGCCTGCGATCCGTTGAAAGGCCATGGCGGACATCGCGCATGAAGATGTTCCAGCCGCGTGCCACCGGTTCGCTCCACAGAAGCGCTTTGTCGAGATTGAGCAACCGGCCACCACGGCGCGCCACGATGGCGTCCACCAGCGCCTGGGGTTGGCGTTTGAGGGAAGGGGTCCAGTCGGCGATACGCATGGGGCTCCAAGCTTTCTTGCGCAGGATGCAAGAGCATCCCGCTTCGGGTCTATTTTGAACGGTTTGCGTGGGCGCGCAAGAGACACGGACCGACGCCTCGAATAACGGCGCGAGGATACCTCGCCGGACTTCATAACCAGTTTGCAGCGATCACTGGTGCCAACTGGCTGGCGAGGGCGTCGGACAAATGCGTCTGCCGCACCGGCGGCGGCGCGAAGGAAGCC
>CAZADK010000602.1:562-2941 GCA_964483855.1 uncultured Rhodoferax sp. | reverse complement strand
CACGCGCGGATCGCTCAGGCAGAAGCCGCACTGGCCCGCCTGCTCCTGCAGGAATGCGGTCTGCACGGCATGCGGTTGCTGGCGCGATCCCACGCCTTCGGGCGTGCGCACGGTCCGGCCTTGCAACGCCTCCAGCGGCAGGTCGCAGGTGGTGGTGGGTATGCCGTCGACCAGGACGGTGCAGGCGCCGCAGTGTCCTTCTCCACACCCCATGCGAACTCCGGCCATGCCCAGGTCGTTGCGCAGTACATAGACCGCAATGCTGTTCGCGGGTGCATCGCAACTGCGCACGACTCCATTGATCGTTACTTCCACGGCCCGCCTTCCTGAATCGACTTGAGCTGCACTCCTGCCGGGTCGAGCAGTATTCGCGCTGCGGACGGCAAACTCAATATGACAAAAACTAAAGACGTTCTATCGATTTATAGACAGAGTTCACGAAGCCGACGAACGCCTTGACGGTTGTCGGCGTGTGCGGCTGCTTGTGGTAGTACAGGTGCCAGCCCGGATAGCTGGCGCACCAATCTTCCAGCATGGGCGCCAGTTGGCCCTGGTCGATATGGGGCTTGGCCAGCTGCTCCGCGATGAAGGCGATGCCGACACCCCGCAGGGCCGCCGACAGCGCTAGGTTGCGTTCCGAAACGATGAGCGGCCCGCTGACCGAAACCGCGAGCGACTTCCTGCCCTTCCTGAATTCCCAGTTGTACAGGCTGCGGCTGCCATGCTGGCGCCAGTTGATGCAGCGATGCTGGAGCAGGTCCTCGGGCTTCAGCGGCACGCCGAATTCGGCCAGATAGGCAGGTGCGGCGACGGGGATATGGCGCAGGACCGGTCCGATCGGCACCGCCACCATATGGTTTTCCAGCAGCGCCCCCAGGCGCACGCCCAGGTCGAAGCCCTGGTCGACGATGTTGGTGATCGCATCATCGACCGTCACGTCCAGGACGATGTCTGGGTAGGCCCGGCGGAAACGTTCGAGATTGGGCTCCAGGAAGGTGCGCGCCGCCAGTCGGGGCAGGTGCAGGCGCAGGGTGCCGGCCGGCGTGCCGCGCAGGCTGTCGACCGCTTCGAGCGCCGCGTCGATTTCGCGCAGGGCCGGTTGCAGGCGCGCCATCAGGCGCATGCCGGCGTCGGTGACCGACAGACTCCGGGTCGTTCGATTGAGCAGGCGGACATCGAGCCGGCGTTCGAGCTGCCTCAAGGTCTGACTCAGCGCGGAGGGCGTGATCTGAAGCGCCTGCGCGGCGCCGGTAAAGCTGCCGTGCTCGACGATCTTGGTGAACGCCTTCAGGTCGAAGTACTCGCTGCCTCGCATGGGGTCTCCTTTCCCAGCGAGTATGAAGTCCCGCCTCCGCCGGAAAGACGGACTCGACAAGGGCTTACTGGACCGGCGCCAACGATGCCGGCAGTCGGGTGCGGCAGGCGGCGTCGGCAGCCTGGCCGTGAACATGCTGGCGGACAAGGGCTACGAGGTCATCACCATCTCCGGCAAGGCGGACCAGACCGGGTTTCTCGAGTAGATCGGCGCTTCGCGCGTCGTCGCGCGCAACGACTTCATTAGCGACAAGTCCCCGCTGGTGGGTTCGCCCCCGTTCGCCAGCTGCTATTGACAACGTCGGCGGCGCAGTGCTGGACCGCCTCGCTGCCAACCTCATGCCGCATGGATAGTTGTGGCATCAGGCTACGTGGCGTGGGCGGGCGCCCCGGCGAGGCTTTGCTCATGGGCGACAGCATCTCTGGAAGGAGTCGAGGCGGGAATGTGCTTGAAAAGGGCGGCACAGGAACGAGCCGCCGCGTTGCGAGTGGCGACCTGTGACGTATTCATGCCGTGGACTTCGGGCTGCGGTCTCCAGGTGATAGGCCGGGCTGAACCAGTCGGCTCAGCACCTCGGGACGGTAGCGAGAACCGCGTCAGAAGCTGGGGCTGCGAGTTGCCTTTTCGCGGCCGGTGCGTTGCGTTTGCGGCAACAGGTGCACAAGGCGTAGCAAATTGCACTTGCGCTTGTTGGGGCGCGCGAGGCCGCAACGCGGAAGCCTTCTTGGCTGGGCTGCCGACGCCGCCCGCCACCGGAGGTGACCAGCCGCGCACCGTAGCTGTGGGCTATCAGGCCGTTTGCAGGCCGTGTAGGGAAGGTCTGCGCAACCACTTGTCAGTCCGACTGGCGCGATACCTAATGGCGTAAACGATCAACTTGAACGAGGCCCTGCAGAACGACTTGCCTCTGAAGGG
This sequence comes from uncultured Rhodoferax sp., assembly GCA_964483855.1. Taxonomy (GTDB): domain Bacteria; phylum Pseudomonadota; class Gammaproteobacteria; order Burkholderiales; family Burkholderiaceae_C; genus CAISIP01. Next base: position 711 of record CAZADK010000602.1, on the reverse strand, counting down.
CCGAGAGGCAGGTTGGCTGCAGTGGCGTCGGCTACCGTCGGCCGAACTACTTCGCCTGATGCGCTCAAGCGCGCGTAGCAATGCGTACCACCACGCCTGCCTCGTCAAGCGCCCGCCGCAAGGCGGCCGGCGGCGCGCGCTCGGAGATG
>CAZADK010000602.1:0-552 GCA_964483855.1 uncultured Rhodoferax sp. | reverse complement strand
CTCCTGCAGCGTGCAGGCACGCGCCAGCGAGCGTTGCCCGAACTTGCTGGCGTCGCACAGGAGAATCACCTGCTCGGCGCGAGCGATGTAGGCGCGTTTGACCTGTGTGTCTTCGATCGAGGCGTCGAAACCACCTTCCTCGGTCAGCCCGGCCACACCGATGAAGGCCTTGCTGTACCAATGCTGCGCGATCTGCGACTCAGCGGTTCTGCCGCACAGCGACAACTCCTGCGCACGCACAATGCCGCCCGGCATTAGCACCTCGCAGCGGCTGCCGGCCAGCAGCGCGGCCACGCGCAAGTGGTTCGTGAACACGCGCAGGCCAGGGCCTCGTGCCAGTTCCTGCGCCAGTGCCAGCACCGTCGTGCCAACGTCGAGGGCGACGTTGTCCTCGGGCTTCAGCAGCGCTATGGCGCTGCGCGCGATAGCCTGTTTGGCCGCGTTCTGGCGCCGTCGGCGTGTGTCGTATTGCAGTTCGCGGAACTTGGATTCCGAGGCCTCTGCGTGCGGGACCTCGGGCGCTTCAGCCAGCGGCATCGCATGGCAATGCGA
>CAZADK010000601.1:0-2957 GCA_964483855.1 uncultured Rhodoferax sp. | reverse complement strand
CCCCAAGTTTCCTCGCACCCCCTCGGGGGGCCTGGCGAAGCCAGGGCTGGGGGCAATATCAACGGGGCGGTGCCGATGGCGGATGGTCACCGCTGTCCGCCAATGGCGGTGGCGGTGGCGGCGGCAGTGCCGGGTCCTGGGCCACGTCCGGCGCGCTTGCGTCGGGCAACTCGCCGCCGCGGCGCCCTGAGAACATGGTCCACCAGACGATCAGGACCAGCAACAACAAAGCCAACAAGGCTTCAAGGAAAATAAGGATCATGTTTCATCTCGTGCGCCGCGCCGCCTTTGCACTGGCCTGTGCCGGCATTGTAGAAATGCTGGTGGGTTGTGCGAGCCCGGGCCCCGTTCCAGCGTCGCAGCAGGACCTGCCGGCGTCGGCGCAGGTTCCCTTGCCTGCGCCGGCGGCGCCGATACCACCGCCCTGGCAGGATGCGCCGCCGGACGACGACATCGCGCAATTGCCGCCGGTGCGGCACCAGGCCAAGAGCCGCTGGGTGCCCGTGCGCTGGGCCGAGTTGCCCGGTTTCTCCGACGATGCGCTGCACGAGGCCTGGAACGCCTGGCTCAAGAGTTGCGAGCGGCCTGGCCCTGCGTTTGCCCCTTTGTGCCCGGATGTGCGCGTGCTCAGCCTGGCATCGCCGCAGCAGCAACGGCGCTGGATGATGCAGCGTCTGCAGCCTTACCGGATCGAACCGCAGGCCGGCGGCGCAAGCGACGGGCTGCTGACCGCCTATTTCGAGCCGGTGCTGCAGGCCTCGCGCATGCGGCAGGGCGAGTTCGCGGTACCGCTGTACCGTCCGCCGGAGCGCCTGGCGGCGCGCAAGCCGTGGTTCACGCGCAAGGAAATGGAGACCCTGCCCGAGGCCAGGGCGGCCTTGCGCGGACAGGAGATCGCCTGGCTGGCCAACCCGGTCGATGCCTTGCTGCTGCAGATCCAGGGCTCGGGTCGGCTGCAATTGCGTGAATCCGACGGCCAGCTGCGCATGGTGCGTCTCGCGTATGCCGCCACCAACGATCAGCCCTATGGCAGTGTCGGACGCTGGTTGCTCGACCAGCAACAGGTACGTGAAGCCTCCTGGCCCTCGATCCGCAACTGGGTGGCGCTCAATCCGCAGCGGGTCAACGAGATGTTGTGGAGCAACCCTCGGACCGTGTTTTTCCGCGAGGAACCGTTGTCGGAATTCGACGCGGCGTTCGGTCCACGGGGTGCCCAGGGTGTGCCGCTGACACCGGGGCGGTCGATTGCGGTCGATCCCGGCAGCATTCCCTATGGCACGCCAGTGTGGCTGGCCTCCAGCGGCCCGGTATTGAAACTGCAGCGACTGGTGCTCGCGCAAGATACCGGCAGCGCCATTGTCGGCGCGGTGCGCGCCGATTATTTCGTTGGCTGGGGGGACCTGGCCGGAGAGATCGCGGGGCGACTCAAGCAGCCCTTGCAACTGTGGGCTTTCTGGCCCAAGCCCTGACCCGGTCGGTCGCGCGGGTGCGGTTTCAGCGCCGGCGTGCCACCCGCGGGGCCGGTGCAGCCGCGCGCACGGTGGTTCCCGCACGCGGACCGAGATGGTCCAGCGGCAGGCGGCTGCTGGCCTTGACCTCGCCCAGGGAAAAGCTGGTGCGCAGGTCCTTCACGTTGGGCAACGCGATCAGCCGCTCCAGCGCGAAGCGGGAAAAACTCGCCAGATCCTGTTCCACCACCTGCAGTTCGAACGAGCCGTCACCACTGATGTAGTGGCAGGCAACGACCTGCGGCAATGCGGCAATGGCCTGCTCGAGCTCACGGATGCTGCCGGACGCATTGCGTTCGGCGAACAGGCGCACGAAGGCCATCACACCCAGGCCGATCTTGTGGCGGTTGATCTCGGCCCGGTAACCGACGATGTATCCGCCCTCCTCCAGTGCCCGGACGCGGCGCCAGCACGGGGCCGCGCTCAGGCCCACCCGCTGCGCAAGTTCTGCGTTGGTGAGCCGGCCGTCAGCCTGCAACTCGTGCAGAATGGCGATGTCGTACTTGTCGAGTGTTTCCATTAATGCCGTTGCGACGAAAGATTCTTTCGCATCGTACTCCAAAACCGGCATGAAAAGAAAAGACATATCCGCGCATCGGTCCTACACTTTGCCGACCCCACGACCTTCCCCATCCCCAGGAGTCCCGCCTGCCATGAACGCACCGCTACCCGAACACATCCGCAAGGCATTGGAGACCGTCACGCTGGACGACAAATATTCTCTTGACTACGGCCGTGCCTTCATGAGCGGTGTGCAGGCACTGGTCAAGCTGCCGATGCTGCAGCGCCAGCGCGACGCGCTGGCGGGCAAGAACACCGCTGGCTTCATCAGCGGTTACCGGGGTTCGCCGCTGGGTGGGTACGACCAGGCTCTGGTCAAGGCATCGAGCTACCTGAAGGCGCAGAACATCGTGTTCCAGCCAGGCGTCAACGAAGAGTTGGCGGCCACCGCCTTGTGGGGTACCCAGCAACTGGGTTTTGCGCCACCGGGCACGAACCGGTTCGATGGGGTGTTCGGCATCTGGTATGGCAAGGGCCCAGGTGTGGATCGCAGCAGCGATGTGTTCAAACATGCCAACATGGCCGGCACCACGCCCTGGGGTGGGGTGATCGCGGTGGCCGGTGACGACCACGTGGCCAAGAGCTCGACCGCGGCACACCAGAGCGATCACATTTTCAAGGCCTGCGGGCTGCCGGTATTCTTCCCGGCCAATGTGCAGGAGATCCTGGACCTGGGTATCCACGCCTTTGCGATGAGCCGCTTCTCGGGTGTTTGGGCGGGCATGAAGACGATCCAGGAGATCGTCGAATCCAGCGCCACCGCGATGATCGACCCGCAGCGGGTGCAGATCGTGATGCCTGCCGATTTCGAGATGCCCCCTGGCGGTGTACACATCCGCTGGCCCGACCATGCGCTGGAGCAGGAGGCGCGGCTGTTCAGCACCAAGT
>CAZADK010000600.1:0-2958 GCA_964483855.1 uncultured Rhodoferax sp. | reverse complement strand
GGCCGATGGTGTAGTGAAACTTGCCCTGCCGGGCCTCGGTCAACGCGTGGGTGACAGGAGTTCGACCCTGGGCAACGCCCCGGGTTTTCATGATTGATGTATCGAGCCAGTTCATGGGTGTTCCTCAGGGGAGCAAAGAAAGCAGTTGGACGTCATGCCAGAAGCCCGTCGCCATGCCATTGCAACCGTCCGGCAAGGTCAGTGCGCTGATGCCACACCAACCGGCTACCGTTGATATTGGCACTGTAGCTGCGCAACATGGCGATTCTCCCCGGGACACCGGAAAAGAATCGGAAATCCATTCTAGGGTTTTCGCGTCTCCTCGCTTCACCAACGGGTGTTCAAGTCGATCCTGCTGGCCGACCCACACACCATGCAGGATTTCGTGCAGCTCTGGGATGCAGCCCTGCAACCGCCGGCGCTTAAGGCCATCGTGAGTGCGACCAACCTGACCGGCCTGGACGCCGGGGGTGCACAGATCGCGCCGGGCGGCACGCTCAACGTGGGCGCAACACCGATCCAGTGCCGAGGCACTCAACTTGCTGGGCAAACTAGGCCCGGCAGGCGCCAGTGAACTCGCAAAGTTCGGACTCAATCTCACACGGCGCCGGGAGGCACCAACACACTCTCCGAAAAATGGGAAGCGCTCGGTCTGGTGCCGGTCGGCGGCGGCAGCGGCCCATTCTTCCTCTTCGTGGGCAACGACAATGATTTTTTGTCGAGCTCGGGCAAGCTGCTCGACGCCAGCGGTGTCCTGCAGAGTTACGACGCCGGCCTGGAAAACGACACGATGGTGCTGGCTTTCGGTCTGTCTTGCAGGTTCGGTGGGGCGCATGCGACCGTGGGGCCATCGGCCCGTGGGCTTTTCGCGGCTGCATCCTGTCCGGATGATCCGTTCGGCTCACCAATTACTCCGTCGCTGCCGATTGTTTGCAACAACTCGATCGTAAATTACCTGCAGCTTCATTCAGTTGCATAGTCGAATTGTTCAATCTGGAGTCCACATGCCCCTTCATCGCTTCTCGCCAGCACGGCGCACCCTGCTCAAGCATTCCGGCGCCATCGCCGCCACCTCGTTCATCGGCACCATGGGTGCCCTGTATTCCCGCAATGCGTTTGCCGCTACTGGCAAGCAGCTGACCCCGGCGGCGTCACCGTATGGCGCGGTTGCGCCGGTCAACGACCTGACCACGGGCCTGCCGCTGCTCCAGTTGCCCGCCGGCTTCAGCTACAAGTCGTATGGCTGGACCGGCGACATGATGGCCGACGACCGCTCCACGCCGAGCAACCATGACGGCATGGCGGTCGTGGAAACCCGGCGTGTCGGCCGCAGCATCGAACATGTCCTGGTGCGCAACCACGAGCGCGGGCTGACCTCAACACTGGACGCTGCCGTGCAGGCCGACCAGAACTACGACCAGGGGCTGATCAACGGCATCATCACCGTTTTCTCTCCCGGTGGCGTCGGCCCGCGGGTTCGCTTCGGCGCGACCACCGTAGCCAGCCAGACTGCGCCCGACCCCGCACCGCTGGTCGGTTATGCCGGCGGCGGCACCAGCAACATGGTGTTCCGCGACGGAAACTGGCATTCGTCGACCTCCTCCATCGGGGGCACGTTGGGCAATTGCGCCGGTGGTCCCACCCCCTGGGGGTCATGGCTGACCTGCGAGGAGACCATCGCCGACCTTTCCGGCATCGGCGGCGAGAAGCACGGCTATGTGTTCGAGACCGATTCCAACCGGGCCGACTCGATCGCCACTCCGATTGTCGAGATGGGGCGTTTTTCGCATGAGGCGGTGGCGGTCGATCCGCTCACCGGTTATGTCTATGAAACCGAGGACAACCGCAACCTGAGCGCGCTGTACCGTTTCGTTCCAAACGCGCCACTTCCGCTTAGCAATGGCAGCCTGCAGACCGGCGGCACATTGCAGGCGGCACGTATCAAGACCATCATCAACAAGGCCAGCGCGGCGACGCAGGATCAGGCCAACGATGTCGGCCTGCTCAATCCGGACATCGGCGACGAGTACGAACTGGAGTGGGTCGACATCAACGACCCCGACGCGAGCCCCGTCGTGGTTCAGGCACAGCCTGGCGGCGTGAGCATCGGCGTGATGTCGGGGCCGACCTACGAGGCATTGTCCAAGGGCTGCGCGCGGATGGCGCGTGGTGAAGGCATCTGGCACGCTGCCGGCAAGATGTTCATCGTCGACACCGCGTCGGGGCTGGACGGCAGCAGCCGCCCGGGGCGCGGCGAGGGGGCGGTCTGGGTGCTGACGCTGGCGACGATGCACCTGAAGGCCATCTTCGTCAGCGGCCACTCCAGCGCCGGCAACAACCCGGACAATGTGACGGTCAGCCCGCGTGGCGGCGTCATCCTGTGTGAAGACGGCGGCACCGGTTCAGCAGGCGCGGCTCGGTTGCTGGGACTCAATCCGGCGGGCGAGTCCTATGTGTTCTGCCGCAACAACATGAACCTGACTGCGGCGCAGATCAGTGGCGCCGGGAAGACCGTGGCCGCTGGCAGCTATTTCGGCAGTGAGTTCGCAGGCGCCTGCTTCGAGCCGTCCGGTCGCGTTTTGTTTGTCAACATCCAGACACCGGGTCTGAGCTTCGCCATCAACGGCCCCTGGGCGAAGGGCAACCTCTAAGCAAAGTAGTGACGGGCGCCCAACTGCGGCGCCCGTCTCGCGCACCGTCCGAAACCCATCTCTTGGAATCAAAAATGAAACTCAGGAAACTCTTCTGCATCGCCGGTGTGGCGCTCGCCGCCTTCGCCTCCAGCCCAGCCTCGGCGGTCGTTGTCACGGGCTTCTCCTCGGCTGCCGGAAACACCTATATGGACTTCAGCGACGACGGCTTGGTCTCGTTCGACCTTGACCTGAATCGCCCTTCTGGCACCACCTTCAATTTCAGGATCGAAAGTGAAGACATGGGCGGGCCGCTGCTGTTCAACGC
>CAZADK010000599.1:0-2967 GCA_964483855.1 uncultured Rhodoferax sp. | reverse complement strand
ATTGCCGCCTGAGCCGCGCGTCGCCTTTGCATGGATAACTTCCGAGACCCCGCCATCCTGTTCTTCGTGTTCGGCCTTGCTGCCGGGCTGCTGCGATCGAACCTGGAGATTCCGCAGCCGATCGCGCGCTTCCTGTCGTTGTACCTGCTGATGGCGCTCGGGCTCAAGGGCGGATTTGCGCTGGCGGCTTCGGGCCTGTCGCGCGAAGTCGTGACCAGCCTGCTGTGCGCCCTGTTCCTGGCCGCGCTGGTGCCGGCGCTGGGTTACCTGCTGCTGCGGCGTTTTCTGAGTGGTTTCGATGCCGCGGCGATCGCGGCGACCTACGGCTCGGTCAGCGCGGTGACCTTCATCACCGCCGTGCAATACCTGGACAACCACGGTATCGCATTCGGCGGCCACATGGCAGCGGCCATGGCCTTGATGGAGTCGCCGGCCATCATCATGGCCGTGGTGCTGGCCAATCGGGTGCGCCAGCAGGCGTCGGGCGGTGGCACCAGCCAGCCGCTGGGCCGGATCCTGCATGAATCGCTGACCGACGGCGCACAGTTGCTGCTGCTCGGCGCGATGCTGGTGGGCCTGTTCGCCGGTGAATCCGGGCAAAAGGCGCTGCAGCCGTTTGCGGTCGACCTGTTCAAGGGCATGCTGGCGTTTTTCCTGCTCGACATGGGCCTTTCGGCGGCGCGCAACATGGGTGGGTTGCGCGGCAAATCGGCCATCGTGCTGGTCTACGCCATCGCCGGACCCTTGGTGCACGCGGCCATGGCGCTGGCGCTTGCCATGGTGTTCGGCCTGTCGGCCGGCGACGGCGGCCTGCTGATGGTGCTGGCGGCCAGTGCGTCGTACATCGCGGTGCCGGCGGTGGTTCGACACGCGATTCCCGAGGCCAACCCATCGCTGTTCATCGGCATGTCGCTGGGCCTGACCTTCCCGTTCAACATCCTGTTCGGTATCCCGCTGTACGTAGGCGTGGCCCAGTCGGTGTTGGGCGGCTGACACGTTCGGCAACGCGGTTCGGGCAACGCGCCCACAAGGAAACCCCGGGCCGCCCCAAGTTTCCGCGCACCCCCTCGGGCGACCTGGCGAAGCCAGGGCTGGGGGCCGCTCAGGCCGACTGCTGCAGCAATTCGCCGATCAGCCCGCCCAGCGCCATGTCGTCGATCTGGCCCAGCTGGTTGAGCTGCAGATGCCCCTGCCGGTCGAACACCAGCAGCGTCGGCGTGCCTTCCATCTGGTAGGCCTGCATGGTGCGCGGCAAAGAGCCGGGCTCGCCCGGCATGTCGATGCCGACCGGAAAACCGATGCGGTATTCATGCAGGAACACCCGCAGCGCGGCCGGCGTCATCACCGCATGGTGTTCGAACACGGTGTGCAGGCCGATCACGACAAGTTCCCGGCCGGCGAATACCTGCGTCAACCGCTTGGCCTGCGGTAGTCCGTGCGCGACACAGCCAGGGCACAACATCTGGAACGCATGCAGCACCACCACCTGCCCGCGCAGCGCGGCCAGGCTCAGCGGCTCGGGTGTGTTGAGCCATGTACTGACCTGCAGTTCGGGCGGGTGCATGTGGGAGGCAGGCATGGTGGTGGCTCCGGCAGGACGACAAGCCCGATTGTGGCGTGCGCGCGGACGCCCCGGTGCTGCTTGCGCGCGCGACCCGGCCGTCCCATGGCGCGGGTCTCCAGCGGTTGGAGCCTGCGTCAGCTGCCCGCGGCCAGCCGCTGCTGCCGGCGCAAGGCCGCGCCCAAGCCCAGGCCGAGCAGGATCATCACGACGCCGCCGATAGTCACGACCGCTCGGGAACCGATCCAGGCGATCAGGTTGGCCGCCAGCAGGGCGCCGGCGGACTGGCCCATGAACAGGGAGGCCGAAAACAGCGACACCGCGGTGCCGCGCGCGCCCGGCGCCATCTGGGTCGCATTGGCCTGCATCGTGTTGTGGAACATGAAAAAGCCGAAACCGGCCAGCAGGCTTGCCGCAGCGACGGGTGGCCACACCGGTGAGAACGCCACGACCAGGGCGCACAGCCCCATCAGCATGCCGCCGGCCTGACTGAGCCCGTGCTGGCCCAACTTCGGGATCAGCCGCCGCGCGCTGGCCATATAGGCCATGCCGCCGAGGCCGAACAAGGCCACGACCGCGCCTGATCCCGACATCGACATGCCGATGCCGCGCTGCAGGTGCGAAGCCCACATCGCCAGCACGCCGAAACCAGCCGCGCCTTCGGCGAATGCGATCAGCAGCACGACCCGTGACCAGCGGCCGGTAAGGATGGGCAGGGTTTGCGCGAAAAACGAGTTGCCCGCCGAACCTGCCGGTTCGGGCTGCGGTGCTGGCGCCGCGCCGCGCTGGCGCCGCCAGTCCGCCAGCAGCAGGGCGCCGACCAGGCCAAACAGCAGGGCCAGAAAGACGAAGGCCCAGCGCCAGCCCAGCGTCTGCGTGAGCAGGCCGCCCACCAATTGCCCCACGCCGATGCCCAATGTTGTGCCCAGTCCGACCCGGGCAATGGTTTCCTGCAGTTGCTCATGGGGCACGTTGTCGCCGATCCAGGCCAGCGCCAGCGGTATCACCCCCGCCGCGGCCAGTGCGGTGGCCATGCGCGCCAGCACCAGTGCGTTCAGGTTACCGGCCAGCGCTGCCAGCACGCTGCCGACGCCGCAGCCCAGCGTGGCCCAGGCCACGATGCGGAACTTGCCCAGCCGGTCGCCCAGCGGGCCGTAGACCAGCTGCGCCACGCCATAGGCCACCGCGAACAGCGATACCACTTGTGCGGCCTGCGCCAGTCCGGTGTCGAAGGCACGCGCCAGCTCGGGCAACATCGCGTCGCAGATACGCTGCGCCACCATGCTGGAGAAGGTCGCGAACGACAGCAGCAGGACGGTGCGCTGCGTCCGCGGGGAGACGGGGGCGGCGATTGGCGGCAAGTGGCGGTGGGGGAATGACAGGGAGCGCGCGAAGCTGCCCTGGGG
>CAZADK010000598.1:0-2967 GCA_964483855.1 uncultured Rhodoferax sp. | reverse complement strand
CCGACTTCCAGACAAAGCAGACTCGCCACTGGTCATTGATGCGAATGCTGTGCTGACCCTTGCGGTCGGCTTTCAGTGCTTCCAGCTGGTTGCCGGGCGGGATGCGCAGGCTGGCGAGTTCGGTGGCGGCGTGGATCTGAAGCAATTTGCGCCTCGCGACGCGCTCGACATTGCGGAAGCGGGATACCGCGCGGCTGTGAAACAAGGCTTCGGTGTGACCGCACGCGAATGAGCGAATCATGCGCAATTGTGATCTGCAATACAGATTCCGTCAAGCGGAACGTCTGCTGTTGCCGCGGACCGCGCCACGGCAGTGCGGACAGTGGAGGCGGCGAGGTCAATCCGGAGAGCGCGAACAAGTACTGTCCACGGGTCGGCGCCGCCCCGGAGAGACTGGTGAGATGCCAAGCGCTCGCCAAGAGCAGAACTGCATAAGAAGTCCCCGTCGATCGCCCGGGAACTCGCATGGATGTTGGATCTTGCGCCTGGAATTTACCGTCATTTTTACCGTCAACCTGTCAGGCACCAGCATTGGCGCGGGTTTCCGACCCGTTCGGCCAAAGCTGACCTTTCGAGATCAATCGACATCTATCGGGTCCGGCGACCATGGTCGAGACTACCAACACTCGCCATTGCAGGTTCGACATGCACCACACTACCGGACCGCATCGAGTTGCTCAAGTCATTGTCAAAAATCATCTTTTTGCCGAAACTTTTACCGTCAGGAAGTACATGGAGAACCAGTTCCCGCCGACTTCACAACATGACCATCGGCTTACCCTGTTCGTTGCCAATCTGTCAGCCCAAAGCGCAGCAGCCGCAGTCCAGGCTGTGCCAAACTCAGAGCGATCCCCGGGTAGGCATGTCAAAAATCGACGACCCGAACATTTGGCGTAATCGTTCGATTACACTGTGCGAATGTTCTCGATCAGGCCACTTCCAGAATTCACTGTCTGGCTAGATGAACTGGCTGACCCCACCGTACGTGGTGTCGTGGTGGCACGCATCAAGCGTCTGGAGCGCGGCCTGATGGGCGACGTGGAACCCGTCGGCGAAGGCGTTTCCGAGCTGCGGATTCACTTCAGCGCAGGTTGGCGACTGTATTTCACGCAGCGCGGCATGAAGATTGTGGTGCTGCTGGTCGGCGGTACCAAACGCAAACAAGGGCAGATATCAAGCGAGCCAAGGCGCTGGCGGCTTTGCTGGACTCAAAGGAGAAGTAGACATGACCAAACGAATCAAGGTTGACGAGTTGCCCGAGTTCGACGCTGCACCATATCTGGATAGCGAAGCGTCCATCGCAGCCTATCTGACCGACATCCTCGACGCGAACGACCCATCGCTTCTTGCCTCGGCGCTCGGGGACATAGCTCGTGCGCGAGGAATGACGGAAATCGCCAAGGCAGCTGGAATCACCCGCGAGGCTCTTTACAAGGCGCTGCGGCCCGACAGCGCGCCACGTTTCGACACGGTTTCACGCGTTTGTGCTGCGCTTGGCGTTCGCCTTGTCGCGCGGCCCGTCCACGGGTGAACATGGCGAATTCAGGCCAGAGCGGTGGTCCGTTTGGGCGCACAATCCGCCCGACTCTCGATAGGTGTCGATAGACTGAGATAAAACGCGAATGACCCCTACTCCCACTCGATCGTCGCTGGCGGCTTGCTGCTCACGTCGTAGGTCACCCGGTTGATACCCTTGACCTCGTTGATGATGCGCCCCGAGACCCGCTTGAGAAGCCCGTACGGCAACTCGGCCCAGTCGGCCGTCATGAAGTCGCTGGTCTGCACCGCGCGCAGCGCAACGACGTATTCGTAGGTACGCCCGTCACCCATGACCCCTACGCTTTTGACCGGCAGGAACACCGCGAAGGCCTGGCTGGTCAGGTCGTACCAGCTCTTGCCGGTGTCCGGGTCCATGAAGGTGTGCAGTTCGTCGATGAAGATCGCATCGGCCTGGCGCAGCATCTGGGCGTATTCGCGTTTGATCTCGCCCAGGATACGCACCCCCAGGCCCGGGCCTGGGAATGGATGGCGGTAGACCATCGCGTGCGGCAGGCCCAGCGCCACGCCGAGTTCGCGTACCTCGTCCTTGAACAGGTCGCGCAGCGGCTCGAGCAGTTTCAGGCCCAGCTGTTCAGGCAGTCCGCCAACGTTGTGGTGGCTCTTGATCGTCATTGCCTTCTTGCTCTTGGCGCCACCGGACTCGATGACGTCAGGGTAGATCGTGCCCTGTGCCAGCCAGGCGACGTGGCGCGCTTGGTCGTTCTTGAGTTTGTCCGCCGCGGACTTGAACACCTCGACGAACTCACGCCCGATGATCTTGCGCTTGGCTTCCGGCTCACTGACGCCAGCCAGGTGGCGCAAGAACTGCTCTTCGGCGTCGACCCGCACCACCTTGGCGTGCAGTTTGCCGACGAACATGTCCATCACCATGTCGCCCTCGTTCAGGCGCAGCAACCCATGGTCGACGAATACGCAGGTGAGCTGGTCTCCGATGGCGCGGTGGATCAGCGCAGCAGCCACCGAGGAGTCGACACCACCGGACAGGCCGAGGATGACTTCTTCATCGCCGACCTGTTGGCGGATCTTCTCGACCGCCTCGGCAATGTAGTCGCCCATGATCCAGTCGGCGCGGGTGCCGCAGATGTCGAGCACGAAACGCTCCAGGATTGCCGCGCCGCGCTTGGTGTGGGTGACCTCCGGGTGGAACTGCACGCCGTAAAAGCGGCGTTCCTCGTCGGCCATGCCGGCGACCGGGCAGCTGTCGGTGCTGGCCATCAGGTGGAAACCCGGCGGCATCTCGGTGACCTTGTCGCCATGGCTCATCCACACCTGCAGCATGCCATGGCCCATGGGCGTGGCGTAATCCTGAATGCCGTCGAGCAACTGGGTGTGGCCATGGGCACGCACATCGGCATGGCCAAATTCGCGCTTAGGGCTGGGCGCCACGACGCCGCCCAGCTGCACGGC
>CAZADK010000597.1:0-2968 GCA_964483855.1 uncultured Rhodoferax sp. | reverse complement strand
GCGACCTCCTTGCTGCGCAATGCGCTGAAACCTTCAGGAAAGCCGTGCGACGACCATGCGGGTGCGATTGGCGACTTCATGGTGCAGTGTGCAGTTCGGATCCACGCCGGTCGCGCCGGTCAAGGTCGCGCGGGCATGGGCTGATGCCCGCAGCGACCGTCAGCCACTGCGACTGCGCCATCTGCGTGGCGGTGAGCAGGGCCAGGCTGCGGTCCAGCATGGCGCTCATGCCAGGGCTGCGGCGTTCGCCTTCGGAAAGTCAGCCGCCCTTGCGACTGCCTCGCCCGCGGTAAAGTCCTGGCGCAAATGGTCGAGCCTGGCCATCGCCCCCTCGAAGGCGTCGTTGCCCAGCAGCAGGTGGTGCGGCGCAGCGCCCGACGCCACCGCGGCAACGATGGCCTTGGCAGCGCGCACAGGGTCGCCCGGCTGCTTGCCGGAGGACGCGCGCACGCCAGCGCGGACGGTGCCGGCCGTAGCCACGTAGTCGTCGATCTGGTGGGCGCTCTCGTTGGCCGACCGGCCCGCCCAATCGGTGCGAAAGCCGCTGGGTTCGACCACCATCACCTGGATGCCCAGGGGCTCGACCTCCTGGCGCAAGGCCGCGGACAGGCCTTCGACAGCGAACTTGCTGGCGTTGTAGTAACCCATCGCGGGGAACCCGCGCAGCCCGGCCAGCGACGAGAGGTTGACGATGCAGCCCGACCGCCGCTTTCGCATGCCGGGCAGCACGGCCCAGAGCATGCGGCCGGTGCCGAACAGGTTGACGTCGAACATCTTGCGCACCTCTTCTTCCTCGCTCTCCTCGACCGCGGCGAAGTAGCCGATGCCGGCATTGTTGACCAGCACGTCGATATGGCCGAAGCGGTCCGTGGTGGCCTGGATCGCCGCGGCAACCTGATCGGGCTGGGTGACATCGAGCGGCAGCACCAGCACCTTGTCGGTCGCGCCATAGCCCTGCAGCTTCGACGGATCGCGCGCCGTCACTACCGTGCGGTAGCCGTGTTCGATGGCCACTTTGGCCAGTTCCAGGCCGAAGCCAGACGAACATCCGGTGATGAACCAAACCGGTGGTTCGGTGACAAGATCTTTACGTGTTGATGTGGTCATGATAAATTTTCCTTGGAGAAGACTGGGGGCGTTCTCAGCCAATGGCCGGTGCGTCGGCGTGCACGGTGCGCACCAGCTTCTTGTTGACGAATTCCTGGATGCCCATATTGCCCAGTTCGCGACCATAGCCCGAGTCCTTGATGCCGCCAAAGGGCAGTTCGGCATCCGACCAGTCGATGTTGTTGACGAACATCATCCCGGTGTCGACCTGGCTTGCGACACGCTTGCCCCGAGCCACGTCTTCCGTCCACACCGAGCCGCCGAGGCCGAAGTCGGAGTCGTTGGCCAGGGCAATGGCGGCCGCCTCGTCCTTGACACGGTAAAACGAGACCACCGGTCCGAAGAACTCGTCGCGAAACGCCGGGTTGTCGAGCGCGATGTCCGTCAGGATCGTGATCTCCATGAACGAGCCCGGCCGGTTCAGCCGCTTGCCTCCCATCAGCAGCCTGGCGCCATGCTTTACGGCTGTATCGACCTGAGCGAGCAAATGCACCAGCGCAGCTTCGGTGGACAACGGTCCGTGGCTGGTCTTCTCGTCCATCGGGTCACCAGGCTTCAGGGCCGACAGCGCAGTCTTGAACTGGTCGATGAATTTGTCGGCGATGGATTCGACGGCGATGAAGCGCTTGGCCGCGCAGCAGGTCTGGCCGGCGTTGTACATGCGGCCCCAGACGGCCCAGGGGATGGTCTGGGCCAGGTCGGCATCGTCCAGCACGATGAAGGCGTCGCTACCGCCGAGTTCCATCGAGGACTTCTTCAGGTTCTGGCCGGCGCGCGCGGCAATGATGCGGCCGGCAGTGACGCTGCCGGTCAGCGCGACGCCCTTGATCCGCGGGTCGTCGATGACGGTGTTGGATTGCTCGTGCGTGATCAGCAGATTCGTATAAGCACCCTTCGGTGCGCCGGCATCGAGCATCAGCTTCTCGAAGGCGATCGCGCACTGCGGCACGCAGCCCGCGTGCTTGACAACCATCGTGTTGCCGGCCATCAGCTGCGCGCCGGCGACGCGCGCCAGCTGGTAGTACGGGAAGTTCCAGGGCTCGACGCAGAACAGCACCCCGAGCGGGCTGCTCTCCATGTGCGCCTCACCGACTTTCGGATGCAACGTGGTGGGCGCCAGGAAGTCGGCGGCGTTCTTGGCGTAATAGGCCAGGATGTCCGCGCTGAACTCGACCTCACCGCGGGCTTCGGCGATGCGCTTGCCCATGTCCAGCGTGGCGAGCTTCGCAAAGTCGTCGACGTGGGCATGCATCAGCGCGGCCGCCTTGTTGATAATGATGGCGCGCTCGGCGTAGCTCTTGTGCTTCCAGCTCTGAAAGCAGCTTTGCGCGGCCGCCAGAGACTGCTCCAGTTGTGCATGGCTCAGGTGCTCGAAACTCTTGAGCAGCTTGCCGGTGTTGGGGTTGACGCTTTGGTAGGTAGATGTCATGGGTACTTTCGGGTCGGTGGCGTCGTTGAATTGTTCGATCCTGCGACCTGCGAAAAGGCTGCTTTGCTGACGAGGTATGGGGAAAGCCGAAACCCATCTTGGACGCCAGAATCCGCAGGGTCTGTTCGTTGCCGCACTTAGCTTTATCGGATGCATGAAGATCCGGCGGCGCCCTGCCATATTCCTTCGCATTCCGGTCCGCAACACGGATTCGCGTCGACGGCGGATTGCAGGCACGCTGCACAATCGTGGGACCACCTGGCCCAGGGAAACTGCCCCAAGCTCGGCCCGTCATCGTCGAGCCAGGAGGTCGCGGTCTGCTTGACGAGGCCCCTCCATGCGGCTGGCCGGTCGGCGCACATCACAGGTGGTCAGCGCCGCCAGCCGCCGCCAGGCAGACCTGGGTGCCCGCGCGGCCAGCGAGCATGTCCT
>CAZADK010000596.1:0-2973 GCA_964483855.1 uncultured Rhodoferax sp. | reverse complement strand
GCGAAGGTTCGAATCCTTCCTCCCCTGCCAAATGTGATGTCCGCGCCGGTTGCACAATTGCCGGCCAAAACCCTGACCCGATCGCCGAGAATTTCATGCAGGCCGCGCACACTCCCGATTTCATGGTTTTCACCGGCAATGCCAATCCGCTAATGGCAGCAGACATTGCACACCATCTGGGCATTTCGCTGGGCGCAGCCAAGGTCGGCCGCTTCTCCGATGGCGAAGTCACGGTGGAGATCAACCAGAACGTGCGCGCCCGCGACGCCTTCGTGGTGCAAAGCACCTGCGCGCCCACGAACGAAAACCTGATGGAACTGCTGATCATGGTCGATGCGCTCAAACGTGCATCGGCCGAGCGGATCTGTGCCGTGATCCCGTATTTCGGTTATGCCCGCCAGGATCGCCGGCCGCGCTCGACGCGGGTGCCGATCACCGCCAAGGTGGTGGCCAACATGTTGCAGACGGTCGGTGTGGCACGGGTCTTGACGATGGACCTGCATGCGGACCAGATCCAGGGATTCTTCGATATCCCCGTTGACAACATCTACGCGTCGCCGGTGCTGCTCGGCGACCTGCGCCAGAAGAACTACGAAGACCTGATCGTTGTGTCGCCCGATGTGGGCGGTGTGGTGCGGGCCCGCGCGCTGGCCAAGCAACTCGGTTGCGACCTGGCCATCATCGACAAGCGCCGTCCCAAGGCCAATGTCAGCGAGGTGATGCACGTGATCGGTGAGATCGAAGGCCGCAACTGCGTCATCATGGACGACATGATCGACACCGCCGGTACACTGGTGAAGGCGGCCGAAGTGCTCAAGGAACGCGGCGCGAAGAAGGTCTATGCGTATTGCACGCACCCGATCTTCTCTGGCCCGGCGATCGAACGTATTGCGCAAGGCAGCGTCCTCGACGAAGTGGTCGTCACCGACACCATCCCGCTGAGCAGTGCCGCACAGGCCTGCCGCAAGATCCGCCAGTTGACCGTCGCCCCGCTGATCGCCGAGACGATCCAGCGCATCGCGACGGGCGACTCGGTGATGAGTTTGTTCTCGGACCAGGAAAACCTCTTCTAGAGGTGCATCGGTCCGGAACACGAGTGGCTGGCCGTTCGGGCAACCGAAGGCCAGTCTTTATTGGCTGGAGTCCTGCTGGTCGCGGCGGACTCTTATTGGAGTGAAACATGAAATTTGTCGCTTTTGAGCGCGCCCTGCAGGGGACGGGTGCGAGCCGCCGTCTCCGCATTACCGGTCGCACCCCGGGCATCGTCTACGGTGGCGATGGCGAACCGCAACTGATCGAGCTCGATCACAACGCCTTGTGGCAGGCCATCAAGAAGGAAGCCTTCCACTCGACCATCCTGGACATGGAGGTGAACGGCGCCAGTACCAAGGTGCTGCTGCGTGACCTGCAGATGCACCCATTCAAGCAGTTGATCCTGCACGCCGACTTCCAGCGTGTCGTCGCCCGGACCAAGCTGCACCTCAAGGTGCCGCTGCATTACGTCGGCGAAGAAGAGTCGCCGGCCGTCAAGCTCGACCACTGCCTGGTCAACCACGTTGTCAACGAACTTGACGTGTCCTGCATGCCGTCGAATCTGCCGGAATTCATCGAGATCAACCTGTCCAACCTGACCAAGGGCGGTTCGTTGCACCTGAAGGACGTCACCTTGCCCAAAGGCGTCTCACCGGTCATCAAGGGTGGCGTCATGAACCCGGTGCTGGTGTCGGTCGTGTTGCCGGCAGCGGAAGCGTCCGAAGCCAACGCAGGAGCGGCTGCTGGTGCGCCCGCCTCCGATGCCAAGGCAACACCTGCAGCCAAGGCGGCTCCTGCATCCAAGGCGGCTCCTGCAGCCAAGGCAGGGCCGGCAGCCAAGGCAGGGCCGGCAGCCAAGGCGGCCCCGGCAGCCAAGGCAGCCAAGGCACCTTCCGCCAAGAAATAATCAATACGTCGCCGGCTTGCCGGCTCGATCGACGGCCCACCCTGGTGGGCCGTTGTTCTTTGTGGCCTTGATAATCGAACCACCATGATCAAGCTGCTTGTAGGCCTGGGTAACCCGGGTCCCGAATACGCCGACACCCGCCACAACGCCGGCTTCTGGTGGATAGATGCACTGGCGGACAAGCTGCGCGTGCCGCTGGCAGCCGACAAGGCATGGCACGGATTGGCCGCCCGCACCACGGTACAGGGCCAGACGGTGTGGCTGCTCAAGCCGCAAACGTTCATGAATCTGTCGGGGCGTTCGGTCGGCGCATTGGCGCGTTTTTTCAAGATCGCCTCGCATGAAATCCTGGTGGCGCACGACGAACTCGACATCGTCCCCGGTCAGATGCGTCTCAAGCGCGGCGGCAGCCATGCCGGCCACAATGGCTTGCGCGACATCCACGACCAGCTTGGCAGCGACGACTACTGGCGTCTTCGGCTGGGAATCGGCCACCCCGGCGTGAAGTCCGAGGTCGTCAACTGGGTGCTCAAGAAGCCGATCGCCGAGCATCGGCAGGCCATCGATGCCTGCATCGAACGTTCGTTGCAGGCGCTGCCCTTCCTGCTAAATGATGAGGTCGCCAAGGCGACCATGTTGCTGCACACCCGTCCCACGCAGCAAAATGCTCCCGACAAGGGGAGTTGACGCAGCCATGGCCTGAAGGCCGCACACCGTCACTCCCTGGCAACAGATACGGGAGGCGCAAAACCATGCAGACATCGAGCCATCATCGTCGGCTTGCCTGGGCCATGCTCGTGGTCGTGCCGGCGGCGCTGCAAGCGCAGCCGATTTACCGCTGCGGCAACACCTACAGCCAGACACCCTGCGCGGACGGCATCGTGGTCAGCGCCGAAGACAGCCGAACCGCGGCGCAGAAAGCGCAGACCGATGCCGCCACGGCACAGGCGACACGGCGGGCCGCGCAAATGCAGCGTGAGCGCCTGACCGCTGAACGCAGTCCCGGCACTGCAGCCAGCCCATCTGGCCCGAAC
>CAZADK010000595.1:1299-2990 GCA_964483855.1 uncultured Rhodoferax sp. | reverse complement strand
GGGCGGGTCGTCATCTGTGGCATCAACCCCGTGAGTCTGTGGGGGCTGCGCCAGCGACGTGCGCACCTCTGCAGGCGGCTTGGATTTGGCGACCTGTACCTTCCGGAAGAGGGCGAGTTCATCGGATACTGGCGTTTGCGCGACTGGCTGCAGTTGCTCAGTTTCGAAGTCGAGTCGGGGCGTTTCGGCTGTTACCGGCCAGCCGTGACCGACGCCCGCTGGCTCGAGCGATTCCAGTGGATGGACCGGGCCGGCGCCCGCTGGTGGCCGATTTTCGGTGCTGTCTATTTCGTGGTCGCGACAAAACGGGTACGGGGCATGCGTCTGCTCGGGCCGGCGTGGAAGGCGGCCAAGGCGCGCGGCGCGGCGCCGGTGTCGGTTGCCAATCAACGCCCCCACGCTTCATCGTGGTCCGACACGACAACCACGGCTCCCTGCGTCCCGCACGGCGACAGACACGACACCACGAACCCGAGATGAACCAGATACAGATCTACACCGACGGCGCCTGCAAGGGCAATCCCGGTCCGGGCGGTTGGGGCGCCGTGTTGCTGTCGGGCGGTGTCGAGAGGGAATTGTTTGGCGGCGAGGCGTCGACCACCAACAACCGGATGGAACTGACGGCTGTCATCGAGGCGCTCACGGCACTGAAGCGACCGTGTCACGTCGTGTTGTTCCTGGACAGCGAATATGTGCGCAAGGGCATCACGGAGTGGATCTCCGGCTGGAAGGCACGGGGCTGGCGAACCTCGAGCAAACAGGAGGTCAAGAACGTCGACCTGTGGAAGCGCCTCGATGCGGCCGTGTTCGGCGGCGGGCACCGGATCGAATGGCGCTGGGTCAAGGGGCACTCGGGAGACCCGGGCAACGAGCGCGCCGACATGCTGGCCAATCGCGGCGTTTCTTTGGTACTTGCGGGCCGACGTGGCGTGGGCACGACATAGGCCATGCCAAGTCGCGGTACTTTACAGCGCGGATAACGAAAACCCGGGCGTCACTGGTACATTCGCGGGCTCCGTCAGTTTCCGTCAACCATTCAACCGGGGTACGTTGACCCATGGCTTCAAGGGCAATCTATTCGGTCGTCGCCGTCGCGGGTATTGCTGCCGCTTCGGCAGGCGCCTGGTGGTACCAATCCCGGCCCCAGGGCCCGACGGAAATCACTGCCCAGGCGGGCATCACGCGGGCGGGGCCAGCCGCCCCGGCCCCGGGGGGCGCCGCCTCGGCGCCACGCGCAGCCGGTGTCGAAGTGGCCAAGGCCGAACGCGCCCGGCTGCAAGACGATGCCCAGTCCGTCGGCACCCTGCGGTCGCGCCAGAGCGTGATGCTGCGACCGGAGGTCGCCGGGCGGGTGCGCGAGATCGGTTTTGCCGATGGCTCGACCGTGCGCAAGGGCCAGGTGCTGGTGCAGCTCGACGACACGCTGCAACGCGCCGAGATCAAGCAGGCCCAGGCGCAGGTGTCGATTGCGCAGGCCAACCTCAGGCGCAACCAGGAACTGGTGGCGCAGAGTTTCGTCGCGCAGCGGGTTCTTGACGAAAGCAACGCCAATCTCCAGGTGGCCGAAGCCCAGCTCGCGCTGGCTTGCGCGCGTTGGTCGCGCATGGCGATCCTGGCGCCATTTGATGGCACGGTCGGCATCCGCAACGTGAATCTGGGCGACTTTGTCAAGGACGGCGCGGACCTGGTCA
>CAZADK010000595.1:0-1289 GCA_964483855.1 uncultured Rhodoferax sp. | reverse complement strand
GGTCAATCTGGAAGACATCAGCAGCATGTACGCCGATTTTCGGTTGCCCGAGCGCTTCCAGGGCAAGCTGCGGCCGCGCCAGAGTGTGCAGTTGCAACTCGACGCTTTCCCGGGCCGCATGTTCAAGGCCACTGTCGAGGCGATCGATCCGCTGCTCGACGTCAACGGGCGATCGGTCGGTGTTCGGGCGGTATTGCCCAACACCATGGGCGAGGCGCTGGCGCAAGGAGGGGGCAGGCCGGGTGCGCCGGGATCTGGCCCGGGGTCGGCGGGCAGGCCGGGTGCGCCGGGAGCTGGCCCGGGGTCGGCGGGCAGGCCGGGTGCTGGAGGCAGCGCTGCCGATCCGGCCGCGCGACCGCCCGCCCGCGCGGGTGCGCCCATTGGCCGTGCCCCTGGCGCCGGTCCGGCGGCCGGGCGCGATACGGCCCCTGCACCGGAGCGGGCCGCTGCCGGCGCGCGCGTATCGACCGAACTGACATCCTGCGCGGGTGTGCGCGACAACGTGGTCGCACCGTCAACCGCCGGCAGGCCCGCAGGCCTGCCGGCTGGCGCGCGCGGCGGCCCGGCGCCATTGCGACCCGGCATGTTTGCCCGTGTGACCACGATCTTCGCGATTCAGGACCAGGCCATCGTCGTTCCCGAGGAGGCCATCGTGCCCCAGGGTGGCCGCCAGTTCGTCATCAAGGTGGTTGAGCCGTCGGCGCTGCCGCCAATGGCGGACCGGCCGATCCCGCCCGACACCAAGCTGGTGTCGCTGCGCCAGGAGGTCAAGCTCGGCGTGCGCCAACTGGGCAGGGTCGAGATCGTCGAGGGCCTGACCGAAGGCGAGACCGTGGTCGTGGCTGGCCAGCAGCGGCTGCAGCGGGACGGCACGCCGCTGCGTATTGTCGAGCTTGGGCGGCCGCCATCGCAGCGCGGCGGCGCTCCGGGCCCGGCTGGCGCGGCGAGTGTCCCGGCCAGTGGCGCCGTGGGCTCCTTGCCCGGTGCGTCGCTGGTTTCGGCTGGCAACTGAAGCAGACGGAGCCGCCCCATGCAGCTGGCAGAGACATCGATCCGTCGCCCTGTTTTCGCGACTGTCTTGTCGCTGTTGATCGTGCTGATCGGCGCCGTGTCCTTCAGTCGCCTGACGGTGCGCGAGTATCCCAAGATCGACGAGCCGGTGGTGAGTGTGCAGACCCGGTTCGGTGGTGCCTCGAGCGAGGTGATCGAGGGCCAGGTCACCAAAGTTCTGGAGGATTCGCTGGCCGGCATCGAGGGGGTGGACGTCATCACCTCGATCAGTCGGCAGG
>CAZADK010000594.1:0-2990 GCA_964483855.1 uncultured Rhodoferax sp. | reverse complement strand
GGCCCCCCGAGGGGGTGCGAGGAAACTTGGGGCGGCCCGGCGTTTCCTCATGAGCATCCCAGGCCCCTGGCGGCGCCTGAGGACCACGTCGGGCTGGCGCCGCGTGGAAAACGACCGGCTACGTGCGCTTTGCACAACACCGTGCAAAGACCGGTGTAACCGCGGTTCCAGGCGGGGATTCTTGTCGTATGATCGCCGCCGGTACAGCTCGGTCCCGGTCGATGGAAAACATCCCGGATCGGTGCGAACAGGTTGCAGGCCTTGCCCCTGCGGCTGCTGTGCCAGCCCCCTTGTTTGTCGGGGCGACACGCGCCAGACGCAGCCGCGTGGATATCGCCTGATGAACTGTCTCTGATGCTGGGGTTTGCACGATGGCTGAATATCTGAGTCCACAACAGGAAGTCGTGGTCGCGCGCCTGCTGGCCTCGCGCATGGCGCGCACCGAATGGCCCACCTGGCTGTTGACGCCCGCGGTATATGCGGCTTGGCTTGCCCCCCTGGTCTGGTCGCACACACTGGGGCTGATGGCGACCACGCTGCTGTTGATCCTGGCCTGCACCTGGTACATGTCGCTGCAGCATGAATTGGTGCATGGGCACCCGACACGCCACCGATGGCTCAACAAGTGTCTGGGGTTTGCGCCGCTGGCGGTCTGGTTCCCATACACCTTGTATTTGGAAAGCCATCTGCGCCACCACAACGATGCACACCTGACCCTGCCCGGCGTCGACCCCGAGACGCACTATGTATCGGACGAGGTCTGGCAACGCAGCGGCTGGCTGATGCGCGCGATGTTCGTGCACCGCAAGCGGTTCTGGGGCCGTTTCGTGTTCGGGCCGGCGATGGCGATCGCCTCGGTGGCGCAGGAAGCGGCGGACCAACTGCGCGCCCGCAACTACAAGCATCTTTCCATGTGGGCGCTGCACCTGGGCATGGTGGTCGCGATGCTTGCGGCCATTGAGCGATGGACCATCGTGCCCGCCTGGTACTACCTGCTGGTGGTGGCTTACCCAGCGTTGTCGCTGGCGATGGTGCGCTCCTATTACGAGCACCGCGCCGCCGACGACTGCAAGCACCGGATCGCGATCAACGAGGCGTCCTGGCCGATGCGCCTGCTGTACCTGAACAACAATTACCACCTGGTCCACCACGACCTGCCCGGCCTGCCGTGGTACCTGCTGCCCCGGGTCTACTGGGCCGACCGGGATGCTTACATCGCGCGGTGCGGCGGTTTTCGCATCGGCGGGTATGCCGAGTTGATCCGCCGTTTCGGCCTGACCCCGGTGGATGCACCGGTGCACCCATTGGTAAAGGATCGCCAGCTTTGACCAGCCCCGCGCGCGGTTGGCGCCTGGTGCTGCCGATGTACAACGTGACTCCGGCGTTGGGCCTGGCGTGGCAGGCCCTGCTGGGCGCCGTGATCGATGGCCTGCGCAGGCGTGGCTGGGCCGACGCGATGCACATCGTCCCGCCGCCGGACGACCTGATGGCGCTGTGGCGCGCGCCCGACCTGTTGTTGTCGCAGACCTGCGGTTACCCGCTGGTGACGGAGCTGGAACACGATGTGCGGGTGCTGGCAGTGCCCGAATTCGGGTTGCCGGAATGCGAGGGTACCGATTACCGCAGCCTGATCCTGGTGCCGGAGCAGGGCGCGCGTTCGCTGCAGGCGTTGCGCGGCACAGTGGCCGTCATCAACCAGCCGCACTCGCACAGCGGCATGAACGCACTGCGCCACACGATCGCGCCGTTGGCCCGCGACGGCCGCTTTTTCTCGCGCGTCATCGTATCGGGCGGCGGTGGCCGCGGTCGACTGCGCGACATTCGGGCTGGCCTCGCGCGCGGCGCCTGAACGGCTGGCTGGCGTGCGCCAGTTGCAGACCACGGCGCCGGCGCCCGGCTTGCCCCTGATCACATCGCGCACGCTGACCGATATCCAGGCGCAGGATGTACGGGAGGTGTTGTTGTCGCTGCACGACGATGCTCCGTCCGTGCTGGCGCCACTGTGGATTCGTCGATTGTGCGCGATCGACCTGGACGGCTATGCGCCCATCCGGATGCAGGCAAACGCGGCTGCGCGGCACGGGTACCCCACCTTGGCCTGAAGAGTGCCGACGGCAGCAGGATGGAGCGACCTGCGACCTGCGATCTGCGGCGTCGCGCCCTTTTTGCAGCTGAGCAAAAAAATCATGTTTGGGTATTGGCGACCCCAGCTGTCCGATTTGCGACTTTTTCAATCCAGTCATTTCAACTAATTGATCTCCTCATTGGCCAATCGTGGATTCACTAAGGGATTGTCTGTATCCTTTTAGCCGTATCCGGTGGTTACGATGGGGGCGGAGTCCGAATTTGGCCTTCGCCGTTGCCGTGCTTGTGCCTGCCGCTTGTCCGGGCGAGCGCACCTGAACCTGTTTACCGACCCTCAAGGAGATTCGAAAAATGGCCATGAATGAAACAACAACCGAGTCCGGGATCGTCCTGGACCGACGCCAGGTGATCGCCGGCGCATCCGCGGTCGGCCTGGGGGCTGCGTTTGCCAGCCTGCCGGCGATGGCGCAAGGCACACCGAAAAAGGGTGGCACCTTGCGCCTGGGCATGGAGGGCGGTTCCGCATCGGACAGCCTGGATCCGCGCACCTACGCCGACTCGATCCCGATCGCCTACAGCCTGATGATCTGGAACACGCTGGTCGAGATCGACACCAAGGGCAACGCCACCCCTGAACTGGCCGAGAGCTGGGAGTCCAAGCCTGGCGCCACCGAATGGGTCTTCAATATTCGCAAGGGCATCACCTTCGGCTCCGGCAAGACCCTGGACGCGGACGACGTCATTTACTCGATCAACCTGCATCGCGGCGAGACCAAGTCGCCGGCCAAGGGCCTGTTGGCCGCGGTCAAGGACATCACCAAAGTCAACGCCAACCAGATCCAGATCACGTTGACGGCCGGCAATGCAGACTTGCCGTTCATCTTGTCGGACTACCACATGATCAT
>CAZADK010000593.1:0-2991 GCA_964483855.1 uncultured Rhodoferax sp. | reverse complement strand
TGCCCAAGTGCGACCCGGTGCACAAGGTCACCATCATTCCGCGTGGACGTGCGCTTGGTGTCACGATGAGTCTGCCGGCCGAGGACCGCTACAGCTACGACAGCGAATACATGCTCAACCAGATCAGCATGTTGTTCGGTGGCCGGATCGCCGAGGAAGTGTTCATGCACCAGATGACCACCGGCGCCAGCAACGACTTCGAACGCGCCACCCATATCGCCCGTGACATGGTCACGCGTTACGGCATGACCGACGCGCTCGGGCCGATGGTGTACGCCGAGAACGAAGGCGAGGTTTTCCTGGGCCGCTCGGTGACCAAGACGACCAACATGAGCGAGCAGACGATGCAAAAGGTGGATGCCGAGGTTCGGCGCATCATCGACCAGCAGTATTCGCTGGCGCGCAAGCTGATCGAGGAGAACCAGGACAAGATGCACTGCATGGCCAAGGCCTTGCTCGAGTACGAGACCATCGACATGGACCAGCTCGACGACATCATGGCCGGCAAGCCGCCGCGTCCGCCCAAGGATTGGACACCACGCACGCCGGCGCCCGGCGGCAGTGGCGGTTCGGGCGGTAGCCCGGCCGTGTCCACCGACCCGGCTCCGACGGCGGCCTGAATCGGGTAGCGGCTGGCTTGTCTTCCATCATGGGGCTGCGGCCCCATTTTCGTTCACCCTCCATGATCTGGCAGACATCGCGATTCCGACTGGATCTGACGCGGCCGTGCATCATGGGTGTGGTCAACGTGACGCCGGACTCGTTCTCCGATGGGGGGCGGCATGCCGGCACCGTTGACGCCCTGCACCACTGCGAGCGTTTGATCAAGGACGGAGCCCACGTGCTCGACATTGGTGGCGAATCGAGCCGCCCTGGTGCCCTTGCACTGCCGCTGGAGGAGGAGTTGCGCCGTATCCTGCCGGTGGTAAGGGGCGCTGTCACGATGGGCTTGCCGGTCTCTGTCGACACCTACAAGCCGCAAGTCATGCAGGCGGTGCTCGACCTCGGGGCCGATATCATCAACGACATCTGGGCGCTGCGCCAGCCGGGCGCGGCCGCCGTGCTGGCTGGCCATCCGGCCAGCGGCGTGTGCCTGATGCACATGCACCGCGAGCCGCAGACGATGCAGCTCGCGCCGATGCAGGGGGACGTGGTGGCGCAAGTGCTCGATTTCCTCACCCGTGCGGCGTCGGCGCTGCGCGAGCGCGGCGTGGCGAGCGAGCGTATCGTGATCGACCCGGGCATCGGATTTGGCAAGACGGTGGAGCAAAATTTCAGCCTGCTCGCGCGCCAGCGCGAACTGCTGGCGCCGGGTTATCCGGTGCTGGCGGGATGGTCGCGCAAGTCGTCGCTGGCGGGTGCCATCAGCCGTTCGCTTGCAGACCTGGCCACGCTCGATGTGCACGCCCGAATGGTACCCAGCGTCGCGGCAGCCTTGCTCGCCGTCGAGCGCGGCGCGCGCGTTGTGCGGGTGCACGACGTGCGCGAAACGGCGCAGGCGCTGGCCGTTCTGGACGCCATTGCATGACAACAGTCACAACTACAACAACACTCAAGGGAAGTCACCACCATGACGCGACACTATTTCGGGACCGATGGCATTCGCGGTACCGTCGGACGGCCACCGATCACGCCTGACTTCGTCTTGCGTCTGGCGCATGCGGTCGGACGCGTGCTCAAGCGCTCGCAAGAGCGCCCCGTGGTCCTGATCGGCAAGGACACGCGAATCTCGGGCTACATGCTCGAAAGCGCGATGGAGAGCGGGTTCAACTCCGCTGGTGTCGATGTCGTCCTGCTCGGGCCGCTGCCCACGCCGGGGGTGGCGTATCTCACGCGGGCCCAACGCGCCTCACTGGGGGTGGTCATCAGTGCCAGCCACAATCCGTTTCCCGACAACGGTATCAAGTTCTTCAGCGCACAGGGCGCCAAGCTGCCCGATGCATGGGAGGAAGCGGTCGAGGCCGCTCTGGCGGAAGATCCGGTCTGGGTTGACTCGGCCGCGTTGGGCAAGACACGCCGGCTTGAGGACGCTGGCGGCCGTTATATCGAGTTCTGCAAGAGCACGTTCTCGCCCGAGTTGACGTTGCGCGGATT
The DNA here is from genome assembly GCA_964483855.1 of uncultured Rhodoferax sp. GTDB lineage: Bacteria > Pseudomonadota > Gammaproteobacteria > Burkholderiales > Burkholderiaceae_C > CAISIP01. The sequence goes on along the minus strand of CAZADK010000593.1, from coordinate 897 downwards.
GAAGATCGTCGTGGACGCAGCGCACGGAGCTGCCTACCAGATCGCTCCCATGGTGTTTCATGAACTCGGCGCTGAAGTATTTTCGATCGGTTGTGCGCCCGACGGGCTGAACATCAACCACGAGGTCGGTGCCACCCACCCCGAGGCGCTGGTGGACGCGGTGCGCCAATACAAGGCCGATTTCGGTGTTGCGCTCGACGGCGATGCCGACCGGCTGCAACTGGTCGATGCGCAAGGCCGGCTGTTCAATGGCGACGAGTTGCTCTACCTGATGGCCGACGACCGGCTCGGACGCGACGAGCATGTGCCTGGGGTGGTCGGCACCTTGATGACCAATATGGCAGTCGAGGTTGCGCTCAAGGCGCGCGGCGTGCATTTTGTTCGCGCCAAGGTGGGCGACCGTTATGTGCTCGAGGAACTGGAAAAACACCATTGGACGCTGGGTGGCGAGGGCTCCGGCCACCTGTTGGTGCTGGACAAGCACACCACCGGGGATGGCCTGATATCGGCTCTGCAGATCCTGCAGGCCTGTGTGCGTAGCGGACAAGGGCCGGCCCAGTTGTTGAGCGGCCTGGACCTTTTTCCACAGGTGTTGATCAACGTGCGGCTGCAGCCGGGCCAGGACTGGAAATCGAACGCCCCGCTGAGCGACGAGATGCGCCGCGTCAGCGAGGAACTCGGCGATACCGGACGGGTGCTGATCCGGCCCAGCGGCACCGAACCGCTGCTGCGGGTGATGGTGGAGGCACGTGACGCGGTCCAGGCACGTGCGTGCGCCGAACGGCTGGCACTGGCGGTCAGCGCATGACGGCCGCAACCGTTGCCGAAAATGGCGCAGCGTTGTCGATCGTGCGGGTGGATTACGCCAACTCCGTGCACGCAAGGGCAGTCGTCGCC
>CAZADK010000592.1:0-2994 GCA_964483855.1 uncultured Rhodoferax sp. | reverse complement strand
GACATGCTGGCGCGGCGCTCCCGGCTGCTTTTTCTCGATGCAAGGGCGGCGCTGGCGCTCGGTCCGCCGGTCGCGGAAATCCTGCACGATGAGACTGCCTGCGACCCGCGGTTGGCGGCTTTTCAGGCCTTGGCCCAAAAATATTTGCTTGATTTGGCCCCGGTTCGTTGACGCACCATATTTCGTGCTGCATAATCGCGGGCTTCGCTCTTCATTGAGCGGGTAAGAATTTCTGCCCAATGCGAGGCGGCGTGAGTGGTTCACGCAGCCGACGACGGGCCCAAGACTGCCTTGTACTTGCCGCGCATCCTGCCTGGCGTGTTACGGGGACAAGTTGGGAACTATATAAATGATCCAGACTGAATCCCGATTGGAAGTCGCCGATAACACCGGCGCCAAATCCGTCCTGTGCATCAAGGTGCTGGGCGGCTCCAGGCGCCGCTACGCCAGCGTGGGCGACGTGATCAAGGTGAGCATCAAGGAAGCCGCTCCGCGTGGTCGCGTCAAGAAGGGCGAGATCTACAGCGCCGTGGTGGTGCGTACCGCCAAGGGCATCCGCCGCGGCGATGGCTCTTTGGTGAAATTCGACAGCAATGCCGCTGTGTTGCTCAATGCCAAGCTCGAGCCGATAGGCACGCGCATCTTCGGGCCGGTCACGCGCGAGCTGCGGACCGAGAAGTTCATGAAGATCGTGTCGCTGGCCCCTGAAGTACTGTAAGGACAAGCAAGCCATGAACAAGATTCGCAAAGGCGACGACGTGATCGTCATCGCGGGCCGCGACAAGGGCAAGCGCGGCAAGATCTCGCTGCGCAAGGACGACTCCCATGTCCTGGTTGAAGGTATCAACCTGGTGAAGAAACACACCAAACCCAACCCCATGAAGGGTACGACAGGCGGGATCGTGGAAAAGGCCATGCCGATACACCAGTCCAACGTCGCAATTTTCAACGCTGTATCCGGCAAGGCAGACCGGGTCGGCATCAAGTTGCTGGCCGATGGCAAACGCGTGCGCGTTTACAAGTCCAGCGGCGAAGAAATCAAGGTGGCATGAACATGGCGCGTCTGCAACAACACTATCGCGACAAGATCGCTCCGGAGTTGATGTCCAAGTTTGGATACAAATCCATCATGCAGGTGCCGCGCCTGACCAAGATCACGCTGAACATGGGCGTGAGCGAGGCGGTCGCCGACAAGAAGGTCATGGAAAGCGCGGTCTCCGATCTGACCAAGATCGGTGGCCAGAAGCCGGTCGTGACCAAATCCAAGAAAGCCATCGCCGGTTTCAAGATCCGTGAAGGCCAGGCCATCGGCTGCATGGTCACTCTGCGTGGCGTGCGCATGTTCGAGTTCCTCGACCGCTTCGTCACGGTCGCTCTGCCCCGGGTGCGCGACTTCCGTGGTATCTCCGGTCGCGCGTTCGACGGCCGCGGCAACTACAACATCGGCGTCAAAGAGCAGATCATTTTCCCTGAGATTGAATACGACAAGGTTGACGCCTTGCGTGGCCTCAATATCAGCATCACCACGACGGCCCGGTCGGACGAAGAGTGCAAGGCACTGCTCGCGGGCTTCCGTTTTCCGTTCAAGAACTGAGGTGACCCTTGGCTAAAAAGTCTTTGATCGAGCGCGAACTCAAGCGCGACAAACTGGTTGCCAAGTACGCGAAAAAACACGCGGAACTCAAGAGCATCGCCAGCAACGCACAACGCAGCGACGACGAGCGCGCGGTGGCGCGCCTGGCGCTGCAGAAACTGCCGCGCAACGCGAATCCCACACGCCAGCGTAACCGCTGTGCCATCACCGGACGCCCGCGCGGCACGTTCCAGCACTTTGGTCTGGCGCGCGCGAAGATTCGTGAAATGGCCCTGGCCGGGGAAATCCCCGGCGTCGTCAAGGCCAGCTGGTAAGCGCGAGGAGACATAGACATGAGCATGAGTGATCCCATCGCGGACCTGTTGACACGTATCCGCAATGCGCAGATGGTGGCCAAGACGTCCGTATCCGTTCCATCGTCCAAGGTGAAAGTGGCCATCGCGCAAGTGCTGAAGGACGAAGGTTATATCGACGGCTTCACCGTGAAGACCGACGCTGGCAAGTCCGAGCTTGAAATTGCGTTGAAGTATTACGCCGGACGCCCGGTGATCGAGCGGATCGAGCGCGTCAGCCGCCCGGGCCTGCGCGTCTATCGCGGCAAGGGTGCGCTGCCTCAGGTCCAGAACGGCCTGGGTGTGGCCATCGTCACGACCCCGGCGGGCGTGATGACCGACCGCAAGGCTCGCGCCAGCGGTGTCGGCGGCGAAGTCCTGTGTTACGTCGCCTGATGGCGTGGCACCGAGGAGAAACTGAATATGTCCCGTATTGGAAAAATGCCGGTGCTGGTTCCTGCCGGTATCGATGTGACCGTCAAGGCCGACCAGATCAGCGTCAAGGGTGCCGGCGGCACGTTGCAGCTGGCCCAGAACGCCATGGTCAAGGTCAGCAATGAATCTGGCAAGCTGACGTTCGCGCCGAGTAACGACTCGCGCCACGCGAATGCGATGTCGGGCACGATGCGCCAGTTGGTCAACAACATGGTGATCGGTGTCACCAAGGGTTTCGAGCGCAAGCTCAACCTGGTGGGTGTGGGTTACAAGGCGCAGGCGCAGGGCACCAAGCTCAACCTGACAGTCGGATATTCGCATCCGGTCAACATGGACATGCCTGCCGGCATCACCGTGGCGACTCCGACCCCGACCGAAGTCGTGATCAAGGGCGCGGATCGTCAGCGCGTCGGGCAGATCGCCGCCGAGATTCGTGCCGTTCGTCCGCCTGAGCCCTACAAGGGCAAAGGCATCCGGTATTCGGACGAGAAGATCACGATCAAAGAAACCAAGAAGAAGTAAGGGGCAGCATGATGTTGACCAAGAAAGAACAGCGGCTTCGCCGGTCCCGTCAGACCCGGGTCCGTATCGCGACCCAGGGGGTGGCCCGGTTGACGGTGAACCGCACCAACC
>CAZADK010000591.1:0-2995 GCA_964483855.1 uncultured Rhodoferax sp. | reverse complement strand
GTGATGCGACGCCTGTCGCCACCCGTTCCGCCGTGCCCGGTTGGTCCATGCCTGCGGAAGTGATGGGGATGACTGAAAGCCCTCCTTGGTCGATGACGAACGGATACTCGTTGACTCCGTGCTTGGAGCCGCGATATTTGATGACACGAATTCGCCGTGTTGCAATCTGTTCCCTGACGCGGTTGTCCACGAGGATGATGCAGTCGGAAATGTATTCCTCCAGGCCATGGCGAGTGAATGAGCCTTGTGTCGCTTCACCGGAGCCTGGTTGCAATTCACCGGTGATCAACGCCGTGACTTGTCTGTCCTTGAGCCAACGAAAGAGCCTCTTGATTTCGAGGCGCAGGATGCCCACATCCTTGACGCCGGCGAACAATGATTCGATGGAATCCAGCACCACGCGTTTCGCCTTGATGGAGTCGATGGCATGTTCAAGTCGAACAAAAATTCCTTCGAGGTTGAATTCCCCTGCTTCCTGGATATCTCTGCGATCGAGCACAACAAAGTCGAGAACAATCTTCTTCTCGGCGACGAGCGCCTTCAAGTTCAATTTCACCGAAGCCACGTCTCTGTACAACTCATCTTCAGTCTCTTCAAACGACATGAAGACGCCAGGTTCTTTGTATTTGTTCGCGCCGCTGACCAAAAAATCAACGCCCAGCAGCGTCTTCCCGGTACCGGTGCCTCCGCTCAACAAGGTGATTCTGTTTCTCGGAATTCCGCCTTCCGTGATTTCGTCAAAGCCCTTGATGCCCGTCAGGCACTTTTGCAGGTCACCCTCGGGCGCCGGGCCCTTCCTGCGGGGCTTGCTCATGGCTTTGGTTTCGGAGTCCGTAGACGCCATCGTCCACCTCGATTCGATTGCGTGAAAAATAGTGTCGGCAGAGAACAGCGAGGAACGCCGTCACAGTCAGCCAAAACACAGGAGTGCGGCTTAATGATCAAAAATGCGCCACTGTGGCCGCACGGATGTTCATGGTGAACCCGAACGTACGCTTGATCTGTGCGTCAGCGAACAAATGCGATTGGCTTACCCCGCTCCGGGATTACCCTATGCCCCTGGTTCGTCGCTTGCCATACATTGTCAACAATCGATCATCAACCAACCGAATGTCCGCCAACTTCCCGTCCCACCCCTCCAGCGACCTCGCGCCCGTCGGTCCGCGTATCGACCGCCTGCACAAAAGCACCTTCCGCCAGCACATTGCGGAGCGCCTGCGCGCCGCCATCCTGGCAGGTGAGCTGGCGCCCGGCGCGCCGCTGGTGGAGACCACGCTGGCAGCCCAGTTCGCGGTCAGCCGCGGGCCACTGCGCGAAGCCCTGCGCGAGTTGATCGAAGAGGGCCTGCTGGTCACCGTGCCCTACACCGGCACGTATGTCATCTCACTGTCGGTCGACGACATCCGCGAGATCTATTCGATGCGTATCGTGCTCGAGCGTTTCGCGTTCGAGCAGGCCTGGAGCCAGCGCGACGACCGGTTCAGCCATGAACTGCTGCGGCGCAAGACGCTGCTCACCGATGCCATCGACGCCGGCGACGACCGCGCCAGCATCCAGGCCGAACTCGACCTGCACGGCCTGGTGTACGAGGTCGGCGGGCACAAGTTGCTGCAGCGCAGCTGGTTCGGATTACGCGGCCGCTTGCAGCTGTACTGGGCTGCGCACCACCGCGCCCACGCCACCCGCGGCCCGCGGCGCGACGCACACGACAGTTATGTGCAAGCAGCGCTCGGCCCGAGCCTGGACGCGATGCTCGACGAGATCACCCGCCACATGGGCCGCGGCACCGGGCGCACGGAAGCCTTTGTGCGTTTCGCCAATCCTTTCGATTTCCCACCCACCCCAGGAGCCTTGACATGAATCTCGACCGCAGAACCGCCTTGAGCGGCATCGCCGCCAGCACACTGGCGCTGGCACTTCCCGCATCCGTACGCGCCCAGTCCGGCGGCACGCTGGACCAGATCAAGCAGCGCGGCAGCCTGCGCATCGGCGTGACGCAGGCACCCCCCTGGTTCTCGAAAGACCCGAAAAACGGCGAATGGAACTCCGGCTTCGGCGTCTCGATGGGCAAGGCCATGGCCGCGGCGCTCGGCGTCAAGCTCGAAACCGTCGAGGTGACCTGGGGCACCGCGATCGCCGCTTTGCAGGCCAACAAGATCGACATTCAGTACATGCTCGACGCCACGCCCGAGCGGGCGCAGGCGGTCGACTTTCCGGAGTCGCCGCTGCTGTATTACTCGCTCGCCGTGCTGGCGCGCGACGATCTGGCCGTATCCAACTGGAGCGACCTGGACAAGCCCGGCGTGCGTATCGCGGTGCCGCAGGCCAGCAGCATGGACAAGTTCGTCACCGAAAACACGCCCAAGGCAACGATCCAGCGTTTCCCCGGCAACGCCGAGGCGATCGCCGCCTTTCAGGCCGGCCGCGCCGACGCCGTGTGCCTGTTCCACCCGCCATTGCTGGTCGCCCGCAAGGCCCTGGGCAATGGCAAGATCGTGGTGCCCAAGCCGGCCAAGTTCCAGGCCTCCAGCGCCGCACTGCGCAAGGACGACAAGCCGTTCCGCGACTTCGTCGACAGCACTTTCGCCACCCACTACAAGAGCGGCCAGACGCAGAAGTGGTATGAGGAGTTCCTGGTCGGCTTCGGCCTCGATCCCAAAGCCTCGCCGGCGGTGATGAAGGAAATGCTCTGACGGTTCGCTGAATCGGCAGTCAGGCTGCGCAGGCAGATGTACCAGTGGGATTTCATGCCCGTCCTGGCCAACTCCGGGATGTTGGCGCAGGGCCTGGTCAACACGCTCAAGGTCACCGGCACCGCGCTGGCGCTGGGTTTGCCGCTCGGCCTGGGCCTGGCCTTGCTGCGCCTGTCGCGCTGGCGCCTGTTGTCGATGCCGGCTGGCTTCATCATCGAGTTCTTCCGCACCACGCCGCCACTGGTGCAGTTGTTCTGGTTCTTCTTCGCGCTGCCCTGCATCCGGCAGTTCTACGTGTACAT
>CAZADK010000590.1:0-2998 GCA_964483855.1 uncultured Rhodoferax sp. | reverse complement strand
AGGCGACGAACGATGAAACGACCCATTGTGCTTCTTCAACAATCGTGTTGAGCGCAGCGTGGCACTCCGTAGCCCGGTCTCTGCTTTCTGCTGACGTGGACTACTCCAGCCAGACACCCCACATGCGCGGAATGCGGTAGGCCTTGAAGTTCTTCAACTTCGAGGAGGCCACCTGGAACAGCCCGTAGTTGCCGATATTGGTGGCGATGGCTTCGTCGGCCATGCGATTCTCGAACTCGGCAAACAACTTCTTCTGGGCATCGACGTTCATCTCGCCGTTGAACTTGGCAAACAGGGCGTCGATCGTTGGGTCGTCCTTGCGCTGGCCCTGGCCCTTCACCCAGTGCGACATGGCGGATGCCGGGCCCTCGTAGGGCTCAATGCCGAAGCCATGGGTCCAGAAGTTCCAGCCCTGGTCGCTTTTGAGGCCGATGCCCGAAGTGGTGGGCCAGTCGGCGACCTTCAGTTCGACATTGATGCCGGTTGCCGTCATCTGCTGCTGCATCACGGTTGCGGCATCCACGGTGGGACGGTCGTTGTGCACGATGAACGTCAGCTTTTCACCCTTGTAGCTGGACTTGGCCAAGCTGGCCTTGGCACCAGCCAAATCCTGCTTGAAGGCCGGACGGCCGGTGTGGTACGCCGAGCCGGCATACACCCAGGACTGGTCGATGCGGTTAATGTCCGGGTAGGCAACGCCCATGATCTCTTCGGCATTCAAGGACATCTGCACGGCACGGCGGAAGTTCACATCGGTGGCGGCACCCTGTGCCATGTTGTACTTCAGGATCTGCGCTGCGAAAGGCAGCATCGAGATGACCTGGAAGTTGGCGTTGCCGCGCAGTCGCTTGGCTGTCGTGCTGTCGGCCTGCTCGTTGAAATGCACCTGGCCGGTCTCGACCCCGGCATCGCGCGCGCCGGCCTCCGGCATGAACCGGAAAGTGACAGAGTCGATATGGACCACTTTTGCGCCGGCAAAACCGTCGCGCTCTTTGTAGGCCGGATTGGGCTTGTACCCGTCGAATCGTGCAAGCTTGATATGGCTGTCGGGCTTGTACTCGACAAAGCTGAACGGGCCGGTGCCGATCGACGCTGCCTTGCCCATTTCCTTGGCGGCTTCCTCGGCCGGCATGATGGCGATCGGTGCGCGCGGGCTCGACAGGTTGCCCAGAAAGGTCGACTGCACTGTCTTGAGCTTGATCGTCACCTGGTTGGGGCCGGTGGCCGCAACGGTGTCAATGGCAGCAATCAGGCTGGCCGAGGCACCGGCCTTGCGGTAGCGCTCCAGCGAGGCGACCACATCAGCCGGCGTCATGTCCTTGCCATTGTGGAACTTCACGCCCTGGCGCAAGGCGAACACATATGTGAGCCCGTCCGGGGATACGGTGACCCCGGTGGCGAGATCCGGCACCGGGCGGGCACCTTCGTCACGCGCATACAGCGTCTCGAAGATATGCAGGTTGACATTGCGCGCCACCTGGGCCGAGGTCGCGTGCGGGTCCAGCGACGGCGGGGCCGCGGTCATGGCGATCACCACGTCGCCGCCCTTTTTCTGGGCCATGGCCGGAACCACGGCACCCAGTGCCAGCGAAGCGGCGAGGGCCAATTGAAGGAATTTCAGTTTCATGAAAAGGCTCTCCTGATGTTGTGCCCCGCGAACGGGATGACTTGCCACTGTTGCCAGACTCGCTCCGCCCCCAATGTCCGGGAACCCCGTCAATCCATATCACCTCGGACAAACAGTGCCCCAGAACGGACATTGCAGCATGCGCGTGCAGCGAGACTAGCATACTTAATAAAAGTATACAATCTGCAAATGCTGCAACTCAGCCCGCATGCCCCACAGGGAGAAAGGTTGGGAATCGTCGTTTACCGGGATGTTTTCATCCCGATGCGCGATGGCATCCGGCTCGCCACTGACCTGTTCCGCCCAGCCCGCGACGGCGAGCCCCTTTCGGGCCCCTTCCCCACCATCCTGTGCCGCACGCCCTACGACAAGACGGACCGCCGCTACTCCGAACTGGCCGACTACTTCACACCACTGGGTTATGTCGTCGTTTTGCAGGATCTGCGCGATCGCAAACGCTCCGAAGGAAGCGGCGACTACGAGCACACGGCCACGCCCCACGAAGGCCGCGATGGCTACGACACCATCGAGTGGATTGCCAGCCGACCCTGGAGCAACGGTCGTGTGGGCATGGTGGGTAGTTCGTTCGCCGCAGTCACGCAGGTGCGGGCCGCCCTGGAACGCCCGCCCCACCTGACGGCCATCTGGCCCGATGTCACCCCGACCGACAACTACCAGCACCAGGGGCGCGAAGGCGGTGCGATGCAGTTGCAGATGTTCTGGGCCTTGTTCGTACACGCGCAAGACGCGCAGGACATCCGCGACGACGCCGGCAAACAGGCCGAAGTATGGGAAGACCTGCGCAACATGCGCCAGTTGCTGCTGAGTACCCCCTGGAAGGCCGGGCAACTTTCGCTGCGCCACACGCCCAAGCTCGAGGAAATTTTGCTGAACTACTACACGCGCGGCGTACGCGATGCGTGGTGGGACGAGGTGCGCAACTGCTACCCAGCCCATTTCCATGAGCATGCCGACATCCCCGGCACCTTCAGCACCGGCTGGTACGACGCCTATCCGCTGGCAATGACCGAGTACTTCGCCGCAATGGCACGGCAGAACAGCCAGCACCAGCGCTTGGTCGTCGGCCCCTGGGGCCATGGCGGCATGCGCGGTGAATCGAGTTTCATGAACGATGTGGATTTCGGCCCCGAGAGCATCTGGGGTGTGCAGCGCTACTTTGCCGAGCAACTGCAATTCTTTGATCGCACGCTGCGGGAGCATGACAACGGCCTGGAGCGCGCCGCACCGGTGCGCATCTTCATCATGGGTGGAGGCAGCGGCCTGCGCGATGACCAAGGCCGGATCGACCACGGCGGCCGCTGGCGCGACGAGCAGGCATGGCCGCTGGCGCGCACCGCCTGGACGCCGATG
>CAZADK010000589.1:0-3006 GCA_964483855.1 uncultured Rhodoferax sp. | reverse complement strand
CTGTATGCCGGCACCGGCAGCTTCTCCAGCTTTGGTGGTGTTGGCGGCCAGGCCCTGGGTCTGCTCAAGACGACCAATGGCGGCGCCACCTGGAGCGTGATTTCCGACCCGGTGCTCGACGGCAACCGCGTTGCCGCCATCGTGCCGATCACCGATGTCGGCGGCACGACCCTGCTGGTGGCCACCGACGGCGGACTGTTCCGGCGCGCGCCGGGCGATGCCAGTTTCAGCCTGCTGTCGGGCGATCCTGCAAGCCTGCTGCCCGATGGCTCGGTGCTGGACATGCTGGCTGTTCGCCGCGCCGCCGGGCCACTGGTCTATGCTGGCGTGGCAGGGCTGGGTGTCTATCGCAGCGACGACCGGGGCGCGACCTGGGCAACGGCCAACCAGGGCCTGACGCGCGACGACGGCTTCGATAACGATGCCGATGGCACGGTGGACGAGGTTGGCGAGTTGCTGGGTGCTTCGGACCGTATTGCGCTTGCCGCGCACTATGACGCGGGAAGCGATGCGGTGCACATTTATGCTGCGGTCATCGCCGACATCCCGGATGGTTCGGGTGCGATCGGTCCGCGGCTGGCGGGCCTGTTCCGCACCACGGACCATGGCGCCAACCCCAACTGGACCTCGATGGCCTTGCCGACGACGACCGACTGGGTCTGGCGCGATGCCAACGGCGACGGCATCCCGCAAAGTGCCGAGGCGCCGCTGCAGCAGTCTGGTCTGCACCCGGGCGGGCAGGGTGTCTCGCATCTGGCGATGCTGGTCGATCAGACCGATCCGACCGTCCTGTACCTGGGCGGCGACCGCCAGCCCACTTTGTCAAGGGTCGACTGGAACGGTGATGGCGACTTCACCGACCTGGCTGTCAATTTTGGTGGCGTGGTGCGCAACGAGACCGCCAACGCGGCCGGGCTGAACAACTGGGTCGCGCGCCTGTTCCGCTTCAGTGCCGGCAGTTGGACCGAGATCGTCGGCAATGGTGCCAACGGCACCGCGCCGCATGCCGATTCGCGCTCGATGGCATTCGATGCCGCAGGCAACATCCTGGAGGCCGACGACGGCGGCATTTACCGCCTGACGAATGCCGGCACCGGGGCGCGGGCCTGGGGCTCGGCAATCGGCAACCTCGGCAATACCGAGATGTTCTCGTTGGCCTATGACAACCTGAACAACAAGATCTTCATCGGCGGACAGGACACCGGTTCCTCCGAGCAGTTTGCGCTGACCGACGGCGTGGACAATAACGGCGTCGATGGCATTGACGATGCCGCGGAGCGCCTGATCTGGCGCCAGATTTCGCAGGGCGACGGGACCAATCAGGGCGTTGCCCACATCGCCAACGCAGCCACCGACGGCCTGGACAACGACGCTGACGGCACCACTGATTCTGGCGACCCGCAGGAAACCGGGCAGCGGGTGTTGCGCTACACCATGTCCAATACGGCCACGAGTTTTGAGCGCCGCCAGTTCGACGCGACCGGCGCCCTGCTCAATCGCGTAAATGTGCCGCTGGCCTCCGCCGCCACGCCGGCACAGGCCTTGTCGGGGCTCACCGCGGCCGACCGGGGCGCGGCTTTCACCGGCCCCATCCCCTATGCCATCAACGAGGTCGCGCCCAACCGCCTGCTGCTGGGCCAGAGCACCTTGTACGAGAGCACGAATTACGGCGACACCGTGTCGCGCCTGGGAACCGGCGTGCTGGTGTCCGCGCTGGCCTATGGAGGTCGCAATGTAGACACGACCGCCAATCCGGGCGTCATCTACGAGGCGCGCGGCAACACCGTGCGCATCCGCGACAACGACGCCGCGGCTTTCTTCACCAGCGTCGATCCGGTGCTGGCGGCAGCCGGCAATATCCGCGATCTCGTGCTCGATCCCGATGATTGGCGCATTGTCTATGCGGTCACCAACATCGAGATTCTGCGCTCCAGCGATGCCGGGCGTAGCTGGCACGACATCACCGGCAACCTGGCACCGCGGCAGTTGCGTTCGGTCGAGGTGGTCAAGACGCCAGGACACAAAGTGCTGCTGATAGGCGAGGAGCGCGGCGTCTTCAAGGCCATCGACCCCGACGACAACCCGGCAAGCTGGGCCGAGTTGGGCAGCGGACTGCCCAACACCATCGTCTTCGACCTGCAGTACGACGCCACCGACGACATCCTGATTGCCGGCACCCTGGGCCGCGGTGCCTGGTCGATCGCCAACGCATCGACCCTGATTGACCAGCCGGCCAAACTCGTATTGCAAGGTACCGCGGGCAACGACAGCTTTCGCCTGCGCATCAATGCCAGCAACCCCCTGCTGCTCGATGTCTTCACCGACGCACTTGCACTGAGTCCCGCCTTCACCATCGCGCTGGCCGAGGTCGGCGAGATCGAGGTCAATGGCCTGGGTGGCATCGACACCCTGACGGTTGACGTCAGCAACGGCATCGTCGCCCTCGAAGGCGGCATCACATTCAATGGTGGCGCTGGCAACGACACCCTTGCCATCCACACCGGCGGTCGTGCGGTGCTTGAGATATTCGACGGCGCGCCCGACGGCTCCGGCGATGGCTTGAACTGGATCACCGACGCCGGCGCGTCCCAGTTCGTCTATTTCACCGGCCTGGAAACACTCGACTCCGCCACGCTGGATCCGCTCAACAACACGCTGGACAGCTTCCGTGACGGGCTCGAACTGATCGCCGACTGGACCAACTCCTGGGACGACGCCACACTGCTCGGGCGCGCCTTGCCCGGCATCGGCAATTCCCTGGGGCGTGCGCTGCGTGGCGTCAACGAAGTCCTGCTCGACCCGATTTTCTCGACGCCCGGCGCAATCGCCACCGCCATCAAGCGTGGCGGAGACCCGGGATCCAACCTGTTCGAACGCCTGTTGGGCGAAGGGCCGGGCGATCAAGGCGCCGAGGGTGTCGATCGAGCCGCCGATGTCGTCGAGCGTGAATCCGCCCGGCTCAATGCCGTCGCCGGCACAGGCAGCGTGACGCTTGACACATCCGAT
>CAZADK010000588.1:2351-3007 GCA_964483855.1 uncultured Rhodoferax sp. | reverse complement strand
CCGCGTGCCGGGTCAACCTACCAGGGCAAGTTCCACCGGCCGGAACCGTCGATACGACTATATGCGACTCAGACGCGCAGCAGCCTCGCGCTTACCCAACTTCCGGATTTCGGCGATGGTCGGCAATTGGTTGCGACGAGGCGCCGTCCTTCCGTTCTCCCAAGCTGTCACGGATTGACCGGACACCCCCAAGAGTTTTCCCATGGCATGAGCCGACAACCCGAGCCTTTGGCGATGTGACGCTAGACCCTGCGGTCGGAATCGCAAGCTACTGGACTCCGATTCTTCGACGCGGTTGTTCGTAGTGCTGGGCGTATCGGGCATGCCTTTGCTTTTGGCAAGTCGCTTGTTCTGCTTTTGAAGATCAGCCACCTGACGCTTCAACGCCGCGATGTCCGAGCGATGTCCGGCGACCGATTTCTTTAACCCCTGGATTTCAGCCCGAATTTCCTTCTTTGCAATTTTCGTGATTTCGGTCTTTAACGCAGATATAAAACTGTTCATCGGCCCATTATCGGGCGCCAAACCACTTGAAGCTACTGGGCTGACGAATATCAGGCGCATCAGGCATGGTGTTTCTGGACCGCGGCAACGTAGGCGCGGTCCAACGCGGCCTACCTGCGCAAGATGGACTAGGCGGGCATCGAGAGATCGCT
>CAZADK010000588.1:0-2341 GCA_964483855.1 uncultured Rhodoferax sp. | reverse complement strand
TCTGATCGCGGTGCGCGCTGGCGACCTCGCCATGAAGGGTTCGTTCGGGATCCGTACAGCCAGGTGGCGCGGTGGTGCGTCATGTTCCCGGACCGGTTCTCCGGCTTGGCCGGTGTCGGTCAGTACCGCGGCATGCAGGGGCTGCGCGACTTTCAGCAAGCCGTGCAGGAGCCGGAATTCGTGGGGGCACATCTGTACCCGCACTGGTTCAAGCTGGCGCCCAATGAGGCGCTGCACTACCTCTACTACGCCAAGTGCTACGAGCTCAACATTCCGATCATGATGCAGGTCGGGCAGAACCTGATCTACCAGAAGGAAGTGCGGTTGCCGAGCCTGGCGCGCCCCATCCTGTTGGACCAGATTGCGATCGACTTTCCGGAGTTGCGCCTGCTGGGCATCCAAGTTGGTATTCCGTGGACCGACGAGATGATTACTATGGCCTGGAGACACGCCAACGCTTCTATCGGCATAGATGCCTTTGCACCCAAGTACCTGCCGCCGACGCTGGTGCACTACATGAACAGCTACGGAACCCACCAGGTCCTGTTCGGCACCGACTGGCCGGTAATCGACCCGGAACGCGCGGTGTCCGAAATGCAAACCCGCGCTTGCGGTTCATATCGCTGCACCACCTGCTCAAGTGTCCGCAATCTCGAGACCAGCGTCTTTGAGGACCTTCACCCATCGATGGATGTTTGCGCGAAGCCTGCGCTGCTGCGCCTCGTCCAAAGGCATGACAGCTACCAGTTCCAGGACCCGAGTTGGTTTTACATAGCCGTGCGCAATCAGCGCCATGCAATATTCCCGATCCTTGTCACGTGCCGCAGCCGCCTTTGACATGAAGAGGTCGACAACGTCCAGGCAGTAGCCCACTCGGTCGTTCGTAGCGGCATTCTGGATCCGATGCACACGGTCCATCCAGCCCGGTGGCAATATGGCGGTCTCTGGTCCGACACCTTGGGCGTAATAGCCAAAAGTCACATGGAACTGCGACCCTTCTCCCATGGCACCTTCAATCTTGTCTGACAACTCGGGTGCATTCAAGGGGTAGATGTCCGCCTCTGCGGACATCGTGAAGACATCTTCCGGGTTCGGAAAGGGCCCAAGGATCGACTGACTGCCGACGATCATGAACTCATACTGATCCGTCACATCGGCACTGGCACGGATGATGTGCTCAAGCTCTTCGCGCGTCATGGAGGAAACCTGCTGTCTGCGTCGCCCAGCACGACGCCCTGCCTGAGCTCGCGTACCTGGTCCAGAATGCTTTGGCGCACCTCGTCCGGGAGCACGGTTGTCAATGGGGATGCCTGACGAAGCTCCTGCGCGCGCCTGGTCCTGGCTAACGCCTTGCGCCAATTTCCGTGATTCAGAATGTCTTGCCATTCCAGCCAAAGGCCCCTGGAGCGCGAATTTCCGGATTCAAGCCAGGAATGCAGCGTCTCTTGAGCTTGGTGCAACAGGGTTGGATCGGACCGGAGGAGACGAACAGCTTCTTCATGCAACGCCAACGATTGCAGGTCCTGTACTTGATGGCGAGACTCGTCGGCTGAGATTCTTACTTGCACCAACGGCCGCGCGCGACGCGACTGCGCGGCAGCAGAGCCAGGCGGCGCCGGCTGCAATGTGTCTCCAACGAGCAGTGCCAGATCTCCGCTGACGCCCAGTACCGACATGACCCGCAGATAGGTACCCATGGCAGGACCTGGGTCGCCGGCCTCGACGGCGCCAAGCGTCGTGCGTGAGATACCCACACGCTTGGCCATCTCGACCGTGCCCAGGTCTTGCGCCTGGCGAAGTCGCTTGAGCCTGTCGCCAAGCTGCAAGAGCAGTTGTCGCTCTAGGACGGCATCTTTCTTCACTTGCCTCATTTGTTCAGAATTATAGACATTTGTTTAATTAATGTCTATTTAAACGGACATAAAAAGGCAGAGCGCTGGGGATTTTCTTCGCAGTACACTTTGAGTATCGGACTGTCAATCTATTGCGCCCGATCATGAAATTCACGTCGTTGGCGCGAAGCGCCAACACTTGACGTTGTTATTCATTGATTTGTCTGGTGCAAGCCACACTGCAGAGTCACTAAGCCGAACAACCACCAGGGCTAAAGCCGCCGTTGGCTGTGGAATATGCCAGGGTGTGTTGCAACGGTCTTGGCTGAGCGGTTCGCTGACTGGTGAGGCGATTCAAGGACCAGCGTCGTAGTCGGCACAACGTTGGGTGTTTCGGGTGGAAACCTCTGTGGATAGGCGGCCATTGCAACGAGGGCGGATTACGATAGGTTTCCGATTGCACCGAACGGCTCGTTTACGGGGCTCGCCTCCGTGAGTTATGTCTACAT
>CAZADK010000587.1:0-3010 GCA_964483855.1 uncultured Rhodoferax sp. | reverse complement strand
CGCAGAACTGCGTGCACTGCAAGACCTGCGACATCAAGGACCCGACGCAGAACATTGTCTGGGTCACGCCCGAGGGCGGCGGCGGGCCCAACTATGCGGGCATGTAAGCCCACCGGCTGTCGTTGTTCAAGCATGTCATGTCTGTTGCGGGATGGCATCGAATTCCAGGGCTACAATCTGCCGGGTCAGGAGAGAGCCGTCCCCCGGGATGGCCGCCGAAGGCGCAGTGCGGGCTGATTGCAGCCGGTTGAACGCTCAGGCAAAAGGACTGGCAGCCGCCAGCGGGTAGCAGTACCGGCTGGCGTTTCCCCACTGGAGAGAGAGCGCCAGCTTGGCGCTCCACCGAAGGAGCAAGCCGCAGGGGCCCCAAAACTGGGACCACGGCGGTGAATCTCTCAGGTACCACGGACAGCGGGGGCAGCTCGTGGCTTGCGCCACGCAATCGCTTTGCCCCGGGAGAAACCGCTTGTCCAGCCCGCCTTCTGAATCGCTTCGCCATACGCCCTTGCATGCGCTGCACGTCGAACTCGGCGCGCGCATGGTGCCGTTTGCCGGTTACCACATGCCGGTCCAGTACCCCATGGGCCTGATGGCGGAACACCACCACACCCGCAACGCCGCCGGGTTGTTCGACGTCTCGCACATGGGCCAGCTGCGGCTGGTCGGGCCGCACGCCGCTGCGGCATTCGAGACCCTGATGCCGGTGGCCGTGATCGACCTGCCAGTGGGCAAGCAGCGTTATGGCCTGTTGCTCAACGACGCGGGCGGCATCCTGGATGACCTGATGTTCGTCAACCGCGATGACCGGGGTGAGGGCGAGCTGTTGGTCATCGTCAACGGTGCGTGCAAGGATGCGGATATCGCCCATATCCAGGCGCGGATCGGCCAGCGCTGCCAGGTGGTTCCGTGCCCGGAACTGGCCTTGCTCGCCTTGCAGGGCCCACAGGCGGTCAGCGCGCTGCAGCGGCTGGCGCCGGGCGTGGAACGGCTGACCTTCATGACCAGCGGTCGTTTCAGGCTCGTACCCGATGCCGGCGAGCCGGTCGAGATTTTCGTCACGCGCAGTGGCTACACCGGCGAGGATGGCTTCGAGATCTCCGTACATGCGCAACAGGCCGAGCCGCTGGCGCGGCGGCTGCTGGCCCAACCCGAGGTCAAGCCGGTCGGCCTGGGCGCGCGCAACTCCTTGCGTCTGGAAGCAGGTCTGTGCCTGTATGGCAATGACCTGGACACCACGACAACACCCGTGGAGGCCGGCCTGAACTGGGCGATCCAGAAAGTACGTCGCGTCGGCGGTGCACGCGCCGGCGGTTTTCCCGGCGCCGACGTGATACTGGCCCAGCTGGCCGGCGGCGACTCCGCGCCGGCCCGCCGACGGGTGGGTCTCAAGGCACTGGAGCGTGTGCCCGTGCGGGAACACACACTGGTGCAGAACACAAACGGGCAGCCGGTCGGCGCAGTCACCAGCGGCCTGCTCGGACCCACGGTCAACGAGCCGATCGCGATGGCTTATGTGCAAAGCGCCAGCGCCGTTCCGGGCACCCGGCTGCAGGCGCTGGTGCGGGGCAAGCCGGTTCCGATGGAAGTCGTAGGCATGCCTTTTGTTCCCAACCGCTATCACCGCGGCTAAGCATATTTCCCTGATTCGCGCACTGCACCACCTATCCAAGACCAGGATCAACCCCCAAACCCTCGCAGGAAAAACCATGGCAACGATGAAATACACCGAAGACCACGAATGGCTCAACGTGGACGGCGACCAGGCAACGGTCGGCATTACACAACACGCCCAGGATGCGCTGGGCGACGTCGTCTTCGTCGACCTGCCGCAGGTGGGCACGCAACTCGATGCCAAGGCGATCGCCGGCGTGGTCGAGTCGGTCAAGGCCGCGGCCGATGTCTACATGCCGATCAGCGGCGAGATCACCGAGGTCAACGAAGCGCTGCGCGCCGACCCGTCGCTGGCCAACTCCGATCCTCTTGGCGCGGGCTGGTTTTTCAAGGTCAGGTTATCCGACGCCTCGCAACTCGATGCGCTGATGGACGAGACCGCCTACGGGACGTTCTCGGCCGACACCTGACGCCCGGATCCGGACATCCACACCCGCACCGGGCGCCCCATGCCCACGCGTTTGCATCACTTCCCTCCCCCATGAGCGAGACCTTCATGCCGCTGTCCCCCGCCACCACCCTGGACGTGCTGGAGCACCCGCACGAATTCATCAGCCGCCACATCGGTATCGGCGTGGCCGACGAAATCCACATGTTGTCGCTGGTCGGCGCCGCCACCCGGCAGGCGCTGATCGAGGGCATCGTGCCGCGCGCGATCGCGCGTACCCAACCCATGCAGATCCCGGCGGCGATCACCGAAGCGGCCGCGCTGGACGAGCTCCGAGCGATTGCCGACCGGAACCAGCTGTTCCGCAATTTCATCGGTCAGGGCTATTACGGCACCTATACGCCCACCGTCATCCTGCGCAATGTGCTCGAGAACCCCGCCTGGTACACCGCCTACACGCCGTATCAGGCCGAGATCTCGCAGGGGCGGCTGGAGGCGCTGATCAACTTCCAGACCATGGTCTGCGACCTGACCGGCATGGCGATCGCCAACGCTTCGATGCTTGACGAAGCCACCGCGGCGGCCGAGGCGATGACGCTGGCCAAACGCAGCGTGAAGAACAAGAGCAACGTCTTCCTGGTGGCGGACGACTGCCATCCGCAAACCATCGAAGTGATACAGACCCGGGCCACGCCACTGGGTATCGTGGTGCGGGTCGGTGCGCTGGCCGACCTTGCGGACGGGAACGGCTATTTCGGCATGCTGGCCCAATACCCGGCCAGCACCGGCACCGTGCACGACCTGCGCCCGCTGGCGGACAAGGCACGGGCGAACAACGCCGCATTCTGTGTCGCTGCCGACCTGCTCGCGTTGTGCCTGCTCACGCCGCCCGGCGAATGGGGCGCCGATATCGTGATCGGCACCACCCAGCGTTTCGGCATGCCGCTGTGC
>CAZADK010000586.1:0-3012 GCA_964483855.1 uncultured Rhodoferax sp. | reverse complement strand
CCTATCTGCGCGCCAATGGCTTTAAGACCTATATCGTCTCCGGTGGCGGCGTGGCTCTGCTGCGTGCCCGTCAGGCAGCTGGCACCATCAAGGGTGACAACGCGGACCAGGAAGCCGGCATCCGCCTGGTCCTGCGTGCGATCGAGTCTCCGCTGCGCGAGATCGTGTACAACGCCGGTGGCGAAGCCTCCGTGGTCGTCAACGCGGTGCTGGCCGGCAAGGGCAACTACGGCTTCAACGCCGCCAACGACACCTATGGCGACATGATCGAAATGGGTATCCTGGACCCGACCAAGGTGACACGTATCGCGTTGCAGAACGCTGCTTCGGTCGCATCGCTGATGCTGACCACCGAAGCCATGATCGCCGAGGCTCCGAAAGAAGAGTCTGCCGGCGGTGGCATGGGTGGCGGCATGGGCGGCGACATGGGTGGCATGGGCGGCATGGGCGGCATGGGCATGTAATTGCCAGCCGGGGGGTTGCCAGCGTCGAAAGGCGCTGGCACCAGCCCCTATAAAAAACCCCGCGGGCGCAAGCCGTGCGGGGTTTTTTCATGGGCGACGCATCACTGCCGCGACGCCGCGTCCGCCGGGCCGCAGCGCGAATCGGCAGCCTGGCGAAGCCAGGGCTGCGGGCGCTCTCAGGCGACCAGCTCCGGCACGCGGGCGCCCGCGTCATCGCCGCTGACGGCCACCACCTGCAGGTCGGCATGGATGGTCTCGGTCATGAATCCCAGCAGCCGATTCTTCGTCGCTTGCCAGGCATCCTGGGCGCCGGCCACATCGAGCGCCAGGATCTGGTGCGGCAATCCTCCGGCACTGGCCAGCGGAACCCATGCGCCGGCGTCGAACACATCCTTGAATCCGAGGCTGCGGTAGCTGCGGATCAAGGCCGCCGAGCGAGCGCCTATCACCATCCAGCGTACCTGCGTGGCCAGGCAATACTGGTAACTGGCTTTCATCAGCAACAGTTTGACGACCATGCTGGCCCCCGGCACCACGGCCAGACGCGATATCTGCGCCCGGGGGCGGCTGCTCAGCCAATCAGGCAGTCGCAGGCTTGCCTCCAGCGTCAACGGGCCGAAGCCGCTGATCTGGATACGTGCGGTACCCTGGCACGCGCCCGAGGCCTCATCTCGGCATAACAAGACGCCCGTTCCATCGGAGCGATCCAGCGGCTCCACATCGCCTAACTGCGGCCCGAGCGTCGGGTCATGATGGCCATAAGCAATGGCACGGACCGCGCAGGCGTCGCGAAAATCCTGCTCGCAACTCGCCAACCGGACGGCATAACCCAGAGCGGAAGAATCCATGAGATCTGTTCCCTTCAAATATGGACAGGATGTTGGCACCGACCCAGATCATCTGGCATCGATATGTCGAAACACTAGCATGGACGGGAGAAACCCATCATCGGAAATGACTGGTGAAGCCAAGCTGGATACGGGCACAGTCACTTATAGGCGACATGGCCCGACTTGGCGCAGTGTCCGTTCGCAGTCACGTGCGACGGGATACTCGCAACCCTGGGCGAATCGGCATTGGCGAACATCACTGGCGCTACCACTGCCCGGCGTGGCACCAGCGGCGTCGGAGCCTGAGAGGCAATCGATTGGGCCCACGACGGGGTGCCCAAGGGCGGCCGGCAAGGCGCGCCTGAAACTGGTCGCGGGGTCTTGCGTGGGCTCAAGCGATTGCCTTTCACGCCATCAGGTCAGGGCTCCGAACACATCCATCAGATGGGGCTCCACCTGCGCCGCCGACTCGAAACGGATGGCGCGCCAGCCGCGCGCCTGCGCCACCGCCACATTCGCTGCCAGGTCATCGACGAACACGGTGCGTGCGGGCTCCAGGCCATACCGGGTCTCCAGCAACGCATAGATCGCCGGATCGGGCTTGATCAGTTGCACGTCACCCGAGAACACACCGCCGTCGAACCAGCGCAGGAAGTCATGACGGCGCTCCAGCACCCGCGCGAACGGTGCCGGCATGTTGGACAAGAACAATAGGCGCAGATCGCCGGCCTGTTCCCGCCGATGCCGCAGCCGGCTCAGCAGGCCCAGCGTATCCGAAATCGGTGTCAGCCGTTCCCCGATGCCGGACATCAGGTCCGACATGCCCTGCTGCGGCAGCGCCAATCGCAGCGCGGTACGCACGATCACGTGGTCGAGCTCGAGCACACCACGATCGAACGACTGCCAGTCGTCGTGGTGAAAGATGTCGCGCGCCAGCACGCTCGCCGCCTGCGCCGTGGCAGCGCGTTCCGGAAACTGTTCGGCCACCAGCAGATCGGGACGCCAGCCGAACAACACTGCGCCAAAATCGAACACCACATTGGTTGTCACTGAATCTCCTGTTCGCACTGCCGAAGCGCCCGCCGCATGCGGGGCGCAAACGCCGATGGCGATGTTCGCACAAGACGCAGCCGCGTGGCCCCATGCCAACGCGCGCAACGCCACAATGCGCCGGCCAACGCCGACAGCAGTTCATCGTTCGCGTCCACGCCAGGCTCCAGGAAAAAGGCCTTGAGCTCGAACAAGCCCTCGCTCCGATGCACCTTTGCGTCAAGCCGGCCAACCAGTTGCCCGCAATGGAGCAGCGGCAACACGAAATAGCCGTAGCTACGCTGGTCGGCCGGCGTGTAACACTCGATGCGGTAATCGAAGCCGAACATTGTCGAGACCCGTTCGCGGTCCCACACCAGCGGGTCGAACGGCGACACCACCGTGGTGAGCGTGGTCTCGAACACATGGCCGGCGGCAAGCGCCTGATCCAGCCATGCCATCGGATAGTGCCCCAGCCGCGAGAACAACATCAGGTAAGGACTGCGGGCCACCACATGGATGGCGTCGATCTGCAGCAATTGCATAGCTGCAATGCAACGTCGCACGGCCGCCGGCGTCGCGGCGCGCGGTGCCGGGCGCAACCGGCCCTGCGCCGCCAGCTGCAGGTTGCGCGCCTGCTGCAGGTTGCGCGCCTGCTGCAGGTTGCGCGCCTGCTGCAAGGACACGAC
>CAZADK010000585.1:1792-3022 GCA_964483855.1 uncultured Rhodoferax sp. | reverse complement strand
ACGCCAGCGTTGTGGCGGGTGATGGCGTGGTGTCCGGTGTCAAGGGCATCGAGTTGGAGGCTAACGCGACGTCGGCTGGCCCATCAACCAAGATCCTTCCAACGATCCAGTTCCAGTCCTTGGCAGAGCGCAGATGCCACCCGGACGCACGGAAATCGGTCGGAATCTCAGCGTGCCAACCCGATCCGGTCACGAGCATACTGCCAGCGCCGTTACCAGTGGAGCGCGTGCCCACGCGCGCATAGGGATTGGTGCAGTAGTCCAGGAAACCCAACGCGTATCAGCGCTTGCCAGTGTCTGGTACGCCGATGACCAGCGGGTCATGCGACAGGTCGATCCAGGCGTTCGCGTACAGGGTGTCGTTGTTGAGCATCACCACGCGGCTCTTGCCGGCGGTCAGCAGTTGGCGTGCGCGCGTGAAAAGCTTGCACCAACGCATGGAGCTCTCGGGGATGTCTCCTGCGAACCCCAGCCCAGCAGCCTTGCGCGCCGAGGTGGACGCGCGCGAGAACTGCAGCTCGAACAGCGGCCAGCAGTAGATACATGCAACGCCAGGCTCTGAAGGTATTCGGCGCGCGGCCCAAATGGTGGGGAGTCGGTCATGGTGGACTGCGGTCATGCGTTGCCGCTGCACCCGTAGCGGAACCTTCGGTTGACGCGTTCATGTATTGCGGCGAAAACGGCATCCGCACCGCGCAGTCCCAGTGCAACGCCACCAATGTCGGACTTTTACGTGATGTCGGTCACCGTCAATGTCTGGAAAAGAAACTCGTAATGAGGTCGAAGGATGCCGGGTGTTCACTGAGAAATCCGTGTGCCGAACGTGGAATGATGTGTACATCCGCTCGTGGCAGGCGACGTCCCATCTCTTCAGCGTGTCGCGCTGGTGTTATCACGTCTTCAGCGCCGCAGACAAGTATCACAGGGCTTGAAATCTCTCCCAATCTATCCATTACGTCATGGCTCAAGACCGCGTTGCCAGTGTTCAAAAAGGCACGCTCCGAGCGCGGTGAAGACAGGAGACCTGCAATTGTCCGCGCAACGTCCTCAGCGTTGGTTTCGTAATACTCGGCTGTATAGAAGTAAGTCATCAATTGATCGAAGAAGCCCGGGAATCCAATCTGGGTGATGGTATCGAGCCAATGCCGCACAATCGTTTCGCCACGGTTGCCGATCCGCGCGAAACTCGCAGTCATGGCCAGGCTACGCACACGCGACGGACTATTTTTT
>CAZADK010000585.1:0-1782 GCA_964483855.1 uncultured Rhodoferax sp. | reverse complement strand
CGCAATGCAGCCACCGAGAGAACGCCCAAGTATGTGTGCTTTGTCGATCTCCAGATGATCCATGAGCCCGAGAGTGTCGTGTGCCATCATCGCCGTCGTGTACGGATAGTCCGGTGCGTCGCTCTGCCCGCTCCCTCGGCTATCGAATGCAAGCACGCGATATTTCTTGGTCAAGGTTGGCATGTACCTTGACCAAGACTGCCAGTAAGCGGTGGCAAAGCCGCCAATCAGGACGAGCCAGTCACCGCTGCCTTCGACTACGTATTGCAGGTTCACGTCGCCGATTTTCGCAACCCTTGGTACTTGCATTTATCCTCCGCACCCTGTCATTTGGCCGCCTCAAGGCGGCGAGCAACGCCGGTAGCCCCGCCATCAGGGTGGATCAAAGCTATACCAACGCCGGTAACGTTCACGTCGTAGTCTCCACTGGGGTATCGGCAACCTTCCGAAACGCGGGGTTGAATGAACAGGCTTCCTCCCAACTGACGACGTTCACGAGCTTCGCCACCTTGCCGCCACCGTCGACTTGCCAACAAACTACGCTCAGCTCAAGAATTTCCAATTCATCAAAATGCTTGCGCAAGTCATTGTAGGTTTCGTCCTCGTCCGTCTTGGCCGCTTTGAATCGAAGACTGAATCTGATAGCAGCCTTCTCGCGTTCGGTAAGGCGCGTACTGTTTTCGAAATCCATTGTCTCGGCAATGATGTCTTCGGTCAGGCCTTCGATCCTGCCTTGACTTGTTCGAATCGACGAGCAATAACCGCAATGCTGGGCGACCGACATGCGTATCCTCACCATTTCCTTGAGCCGATGCGGCAGCACTCCCTCGTTCATGAGTCGCACCCAGAATTCCATCCAGGCGAGACCCGTATTTCCCCGCGCGAACACCGCAGCGATACGAGGATCCGGAGCTCCGCGCTTTTCCGCTTCCGCTATCAGGCGGCGGCTATCGGGTGTTTGTTCCTGCTCATCGATGGCGCGAATTCTTTGCATGGCAATGTGCCCTTCTATGGCGAATGATTTGAATTACGCACTTGTACGGCGTCCTGGTTCGGTTGCCGCTATTCGAGGTGCGCCGGCGTGCGAAGCGGCGATCGATTTACAAACAGCGGCATCGAGTCCGTCGAGGCTGTCAGCAAATCGAATGCTCTTTGTCGTTCGGGAAAAGCCTGACATGCGTAAATGCCGCGTCTGCGCGTTAGGGCATAGCAGGCGCGCCGCCTCCATCCAGCCACAACCGACTTTGCCCTTCAAGACGATCTGCCGCCGGCCCTTCGAGGCCGGGCATGTCGGTCTTGACGACACGCCCGACTATCGCATGTACATAGGCCAAATGACGGTAGTGCGCAGGTTGCCGGGCCAATAGCGCCGTATCGATCGGAAGCGCGGCTTGACTCGCAACGGCGTCAATGCGGTCCTTTACATGGACGACGCAGCGATGCGCCAGCCCCCAACGCTCACCCCGCTTTTCAACGAAGTCGCAAAACTGGGCAGTGGCATCAAGGTCGTACTCGACACCATCGAAATCGCCGCGACCATAAACCTTCATGTTCGAGCGGCACACGCCACGATCACCGACTATTTCCACCCGACTTCCGCAGTGGAAGTGCACGCTCGACATTCCGCGCCCCCAGCCCGCTCGCGATCTCTCGAGATAGCCCTCCCAAGGCCCCTGATACCACAGTGTCTCGATGGTCGCAGACGGCAGCCATACGGTTTTGAAGTTCTCCCAATCTGCCGAATCTCGAAAAATTGCCCAGTTCTCCGTCAGTTCCCTAATC
>CAZADK010000584.1:0-3031 GCA_964483855.1 uncultured Rhodoferax sp. | reverse complement strand
TGCGCGCGGCGCGCTGGCGTAATGCCTCGGCCCATTGGTCGGGCACGTCTTTGATAGAGATGTTTGACAAAAAGGCTCCAAGATAAATCCAAATTGGATACTACATCCAAAATGGATTTATGCAGAACCAAAATTGTGTGGGTAGCGCAGACTCGATGCCCGTGTCTTTCATCACCTTTGCCACGGCGTGTACCGCCTGCTCCATCTCACCCGGTTTGGAGTTGGCGGTGTCACTGATCCATGCGGCCGGATCGACATCGGTGAATCAGGGATCGATGCGCGCGATGAAGGCCCGAACCGCTCCGCACAGCACAGCGGTCGGTGCGGCGAAGAGTCCGCTGGCACTGGCGTGGCCCTGGCTCCCCGGAAGCTCGACGAAGCGCGCTCCCGCAATTGCGCTACTCACGGCCCGTGCCGAAAATGCCGGGTTGTAGAGATCGCTCGAAGGGGCGAGGACGAGCGTGGCCGCCCGGACGTGCTGGAGCGCGCGTATCGTGTCGCCGCCGAATTGCGCTGCGCCGCCCACGTCATGGGCGTCGTAGGCCCAGGTCTGAAAACACCAGTCGAACGGATCCGGGCCTGCGTCCGCAAGCAGGGCGGCACGATCGTCGAGCCATGCCAGCAGCGCGTGCTGCGTGGGGAATTCCTCCAGAGCTCGCGGCGTGCGCGGCATCGCCAGTTGCGTCAACGGGACCCAGAGGCGCATCGCATCGTTTCGGGATCGCGGCACCTGGCACAGAGAATCCTCAAACAGCGCGCGGCGCGACAGTTCATTGACCAGTTGCGACCAGCGGGCGCTGCGCGCCATCGGTGTCATCGCGATGATGGAATGCATGCGGTCAGGATGGCTGACACCCCACTGGAGCGCCTGCATGCCGCCCATCGAGGCGCCGATGACAGCGACCAGCTTGCCGACGCCCAGGTGGTCGAGCAGCCGCCGCTGCGATTCCACCATGTCGCGGATGGTAAAACGCGGAAACCGGTCCCTGGGCTGGGATGGGCTGTTGGAAGGCGACGACGACAAGCCGTTGCCCAGCGCATCTGCGACCACCACACAATAACGGTCGCAATCGATGGCTGCCCCCGGTCCGATCAGAAAATCGAGCCTATGGTGGGTGCTACCGATGGCGGTGGTGGCCAAAATCGCCTGATGCGGCAGCTTGGCTGCGTCGCCGTGAATCACGTAAGAGACGAAGGCATCGCGCAGCACCTCGCCCGACTCCAGCGCAAGATCGCCGAGCGCCAGGCGCAGGTGGGGCCGGTCGATCCAGTCGGTCGCCAGGGGAGGATGGCGCAACACGCTCGAACCGTTCAGTCGAACGTCACGACGTACCGGATGCCTTCGCCACGGCGCATGGCGTCAAATCCCTCGTTGATGCGCTCCAGCGGCAAGCGCATCGAGATCAGCTCATCGAGTTTGAGCTTGCCATCGAGGTACAGTTGTCCCAGCCAAGGGAAATCCCGGCGCGGCCGGGCGCCTCCATAGCTCGATCGGATGATCCGCTTCTCCCCCATCATCGAGCCGAACCGCAGGCGCACCTGGCGGTTGACTTCGGTCTTTCCAAGGATGACGAGTTGTCCGCCCGGACGTGTTACTTCAAGCGCCAACTGCAGCGAAGCTTCCGAGCCGGCAGCCTCGAACACATAGTCCGCGCCGCGACCGGCGGTCAGACTTTTGACGTTCTCGATCGTCTCTTCATCCGCGGCCATGCCATGGGTCGCGCCGAAGCGCGCCGCAAGCGCCAACTTGGTCGAATCGCGTTCGACTGCAATCACCGTCGCGGCTTGTTCGAGCACGGCGGCCTGGATGGTATTGAGACCGACCGCGCCGCAGCCGATCACCACCACGTTCGCGCCGGACTCGACGCGTGCCAGCCGGCTTACCGCGCCAACCCCGGTCATTACGCCACAGCCGATCAGGCAGGCGCGATCAAATGGGATCGCGTCGGGCACCTTGATCGCGCCCGACTCCGGGACAACGCAATACTCGGCATGCGAAGACACGACAGAGAAATGATGCAGCTTGGTGCCGTTCCACGTCAGCCGGGACGCGCCGTCAAGCATGTGCCCGGCGGGCTGGTGGCGGGTGAATGGCTCGCACAGGATGGGAAGATCGCGTTCGCAGTAAAAACAATGGCCGCAATGCGGATTCCAGGATGCGACCACATGATCGCCGGGTCGCACGTGCGTCACTGCACCGCCGACCGCTTCAACCACGCCGGCACCCTCGTGGCCCAGCACGATCGGCATCGGGTAAGCCAGGCTGCCTTGCATGACTTCGAGGTCGGTGTGGCACAGTCCGCTGGCGCGATTGCGAATCAGCACGTCGGTCGGCGCGAGGGCTTCGAGCTTGACCTCCAAAATTGCCAGCGGTTCATTCACGGCTGTAAGGACTGCAGCCCTGAAGTTCATGTCACGGCCCCATCAGCCGCGTTGGCAGCCAGACCACGAGCGCCGGTATATAGGTTATGAGAAACAGGACGATGAACATCGACAGCAGGAATGGCCAGCCCTCCTTGACGAAGGTCTCAATCTTGACGCGCAGGATGGAGCAGGTCGTGAACATCATCGTGCCCACGGGTGGTGTCACGCCGCCCAGGGTCAGGTTTACCACCATGATCAGGCCGAAGTGCAGCGGATCGATGCCGAGCTTGGAGACAGCGGGGACAAGGATCGGTGCCAGCAGAATCAGCGCGGCCGTGCCCTCGATCAGCATGCCAACAAAGATCAGCCCGACGTTGATCAGCAGCAGCAGCAGCCACGGCTGCTGCGTCAGCTGGATCAGAATTTCAGCGGCCCGCACCGGAATGCGCTGCCAGGACATATAGAAGCCAAACGCGCTGGCTGCGCAAATAATGATCATCACGGCCGAGGTGGCGAGCACAGTTTCAAGAATGATCTTGGGCGCGGCCGACCACTTGAGTTCACGGTGCCACAGAGCTCCGATCAGCGTGGCGTAGACGGCGGCCATCGCGCCCGCCTCGGTTGGCGTGAAGATTCCGTATCGGATGCCGATCAGGATGAAGGCCAC
>CAZADK010000583.1:0-3040 GCA_964483855.1 uncultured Rhodoferax sp. | reverse complement strand
CTGCGTGTCGAACCGGGGTTATCACCAGTGCGAACTCTTCTTCACCGATTGCCGGGTGCCAGTGCGCAAGCGCCTGGGCGAGGAGGGGCGGGGTTTCGAGTTGATGGGCGAGTGGCTGGGCGCAACCCGGCTCACCGTGGCCGCGACCAGTGTCGGGCGCGGCCACCGGGTGCTGGGCATGGCCACCGCATGGGCTGCCACGCGCAAGCAGTTCGGCCAGGCCATCGGCCGTTTCCAGGGTACCGGGTTCAAGCTGGCCGACATGGCGACCGAACTCGAGGCCGCCGAGTTGCTGACGCTGCGCGCGGCCTGGAAATGCGACCAGGGACGCATGACCGACACCGACGCGGCGATGGCCAAGCTGTTTGCATCCGAGGCGCTGGCCCACATCACCGACGAGGCGCTGCAGATCTTCGGCGGCATGGGGCTGATGGCCTCGTTGCCGATCGAGCGTTTCTGGCGCGATGCGCGGGTCGAACGGATCTGGGATGGCACCAGCGAAATCCAGCGCCACATCATCTCGCGCGCGATGTTGCGTGCCCATGGTTCCTGAGCCACGCATGACCGGGTCGCCGGAAAATGGCTTGCGCCGCCTGTTCACGCCGCGCCATGTCGCGGTGTTCGGCGGTGCCGCGGCGGCCGAGGTGGTGCGCCAATGCAGGGCGCTGGGTTTCACCGGTGGCGTCTGGCCGGTGCATCCGCGCCATGCCCAGGTCGAAGGCCTGGCCTGTTATTCCGACGTGGCCTCGTTGCCCGAGGCGCCCGACGCCAGTTTCATCGCTGTGCCGCGCGAGGGCACGATCGACATCGTCGCGCAGTTGGCGGCGCGCGGCGGCGGTGGCGTGATCTGTCATGCCTCGGGGTTTGCCGAGGTCGGCGGCGCCGGCGTGGCGCTGCAGCGGCGACTGGTCGCGGCGGCTGGCGCCATGGCGCTGATCGGGCCGAACTGTTACGGCATGCTGAACTACCTGGACGGCGTGGCCTTGTGGCCGGACCAGCATGGCGGCGAGCGGGTTGCGCGGGGCGTGGCCATCGTCTCGCAAAGCGGCAACATCGCGCTCAACCTGACGATGCAGCGGCGCAATCTGCCGCTGGCCTACCTGGTCACGGTCGGCAACAAGGCCGGCGCGCGGATCGAGTCCATCGTCGATGCCTTGCTGCAGGACGCGCGGGTCAGCGCGATCGGCCTGCATATCGAAGGGCTGGACGACGTGGCCGCGTTCTCGGTGGTCGCGCTGCGCGCCCTGGCCCAGGGCGTGCCGCTGGTCGCGCTCAAGGCGGGCAGCTCGCTGCTGGGAGCGAGCACCACCGTCAGCCATACCGGCTCGCTGGCCGGCCCGGATGCCTTGTACGACGCCTTGTTCCGCCGCCTGGGTATTGCGCGGGTGCCGGACCCGGCTTCGCTGCTCGAAACCCTCAAACTGCTGCACGTGGCCGGCGCCTTGCCGGGCCGGCGCATCATCTCGGCCAGTTGTTCTGGCGGCGAGGCCTCGCTGGTCGCCGACCTGGCGCAACCGCGGGGCCTGGACATGCCCGCCGTGCCTGCCCAGGCGCGCGCTGCCTTGCATGCGGCGCTGGGCGACAAGGTCGCGGTGGCCAATCCGCTCGACTACCACACCTATATCTGGGGCGACCTCGCGGCGCAGACCGCGTGTTTTGCCGCGCTGATGGCCTGCCGCTTCGAGCTGCATTTGCTGGTGCTGGATTTTCCGCGCGCCGACCGCTGCGTGTCGGGCGCCTGGCAGACCACGGTCGATGCCTTCGTCGCGGCGCACGAACACACGGGGGCATCGTGCGCCGTCGTGGCGTCGATGCCCGAAGGCATGCCCGACGGCGTCGCGCGGCAGTTGCTTGAGCGCGGCATTGCGCCGATGCAAGGCATCGCCGAATGCCTGGATGCGATCAGGCAGGCGGCCGCGATCGGTGCCGCCCGGGCGCGGCTGGCAGACGTGCGCCCGGTACACCCCTGCACTGCGCTGGACGGCAGCGGGGCGGCCCGTAACCTTGACGAGGTGACCGCCAAGCAGATGCTGGCCGGGTTCGGACTGGCCATTCCAGGCGGCGCAGTCGTGTCGGCGTCGCGGGCGGCGGCGTTCGCGGCCGACCTGGGTTTCCCGGTCGTCGCCAAGGCGGTCTCCAGCGCACGGGCCCACAAGACCGAGGCCGGCGCGGTGTGGCTGAACCTGCGCAGCGGCGCCGAGGTGGACGCGGCGGTGCAGGCGATGGCGCATCTGTCCGATCGTTTCCTGGTCGAGCAGATGGCGCAGGGTGCGGTTGCCGAGTTGATCGTCGGCGTGCGGCACGACGCCCAGTTTGGCCTGGCGCTGACGCTGGGCGCCGGCGGCGTGTTGGTCGAACTGCTGCAGGACGCGGTCACGCTGTTGCTGCCGGCCTCGCGGGCGGATATCCGCGCCGCGCTGGCATCGCTGCGCTGCTGGCCACTGCTGACCGGTTTCCGCGGCCGGCCTGCGGGTGACGTCGAGGCCGTGCTCGACGCGGTCGAGGCGATACTGGCCTGCGCGCAGGCCCACGCCGACAGGTTGATGGAGCTGGACGTCAACCCGGTGCTGGTATTGCCGCAGGGGCAGGGTGTGCGGGCGGTGGACGCGTTGATCCGCTTGGCGGGGGAGGGCTGACAAGATGGCGGATGTGGTGCGCACCGATGTGGCCGACGGCGTGTTGACGATCACGCTGGACCGCCCCAAGGCCAATGCGATCGACGTGCCGACCAGCCGCCTGCTGTATGCGGCCTTCGAGCGGCTGCACAACGACCCGGCGCTGCGGGTGGCCATCGTCACCGGCTCCGGCCGGTTCTTCTCGGCTGGCTGGGACCTGAACGCCGCCAGCGAAGGCGAGGCGATCGACGTCGTGCACAGCCCCGGCGGATTTGCCGGGCTGACCGAATTCTTCTCGCTGGACAAGCCGGTGATCGCCGCAGTCAACGGCATGGCCATGGGCGGCGGCTTCGAACTTGCGCTGGCGGCTGATCTGATCGTCGCGGCCGACAACGCGGTGTTCGCCTTGCCGGAAGTCACGCTGG
>CAZADK010000582.1:0-3044 GCA_964483855.1 uncultured Rhodoferax sp. | reverse complement strand
CGACGCCGGCCTGGTGCGCGACGATGATGCGCCCTACCCTGTGCTCGCAGTTCACTTGTTGCCGCTACGCTTGGACAAGCAGTTCGTGGAAATCGACGGCAGCTTTTTCGCCGACCCACTCGAATGCATGGTTGCCCTGTACGACATGAAGCTGTACGAACCCGCCAACGAAATGCTGGAGGATCTCATTCGCCGTCAAGAAAAATCAGCAAAACCAGTGGGGTGACATGCCAAGGCCAGACAACAACGAACTCACACCGGCTCAGGTAATGGAACAGGTGGCGCGGGCAATACCCGAGGCCTGCCGCTCGAACGTGATCATCATCGGCAGCCTGGCCGCTGGCTATCACTTCTTCGGCAACGACCAGAGCAAAGCCATCCGCACGAAGGATGTCGATGCAATGTTCTCGCCGCACGCTATGGCTACCGGTGCGGCGCGGGAAGTCACCGAGACGCTCCTGGCCGCCGACTGGACCGTGCGACGGGAAGGCGAGTTCGGTGAGCCAGGCGATGCCAATACGCCGGACGACCTGCTGCCCCTTGTAAGACTGAAGCCACCGCACCAGGCGCAGTGGTTCCTTGAACTGATGAGCGCGCCCGGTGCCGACAGCGACGGGGAACTGATCAAGAAACTCGACCGGGTTGAGACGCAGGCGGGACACTTCGCGCTATGCAGCTTCGGCTTCCTCGGCCTGGCCGAACATGTGCCGCTGACAACTGAGTGGGGCGTGCGCTACGCAAGGCCGGAAATGATGGCGCTTGCAAACCTGTTGCACCACCCGACGATCGGCACTGCGATCATCAGCGGGGGGTTCTTCGGGCCAACCCCGGTCAAGCGCGCAAACAAGGATCTCGGGCGCGTCCTGGCTTTGGCCTACCTTAGCCTTGAACAAGATCGCGACGCAATGGAGAAGTGGTCCGAGGCCTGGCGCGACGCGCTGACCACACGATATCCGCAGCGCGCTGCGGACTTGATGGCGCGTATTGGCCTTGGCTTGCTGGATTTGATGGGCTCACGCGATGACTTCAATGAGGCCGTTCGCACCTGCTCCCTGGGATTGCTGCGGTCCATGGACATCGGGCCCGACGCGCTCGAAGCCACGGCACGCCGCCTTCTCGCGGAGGCCATCGAGCCACTCACGCAGTAGCGCTCAGGCAACCATGGTGGATGGCGTTCTGCCGCCTTCACGATCGCATCGTTTTGACAATAAAGTCCAAAGCCGGTTGGATGTACGGCCTCAAGCAGGCCGATGCTGTCGCATCGCTGCACGACCCAGCGAAATTATCTGGCGCGGTTGCCCCATCCACCATGGGCCCATGTCATGAAGGGCGTCGCCCCGACGCGGGTTGACGTAGAGTTCGGCCACATCGACCAGTTCGGCAATCAGTGCCGGGT
The DNA here is from genome assembly GCA_964483855.1 of uncultured Rhodoferax sp. GTDB lineage: Bacteria > Pseudomonadota > Gammaproteobacteria > Burkholderiales > Burkholderiaceae_C > CAISIP01. The sequence goes on along the minus strand of CAZADK010000582.1, from coordinate 1,648 downwards.
CAGTAACTGACACCGAGCCCGTTCCGGGCGAGCTGGCCAGGTCGCATAAGGCCATCGCCAAGGGTTGACCATCGTCGGCGCCCGGTCCGTGCGCCCATTCGATCCACCGTCTTGAGACCTTCACGGCAACTCGGTGGAAAGCAACAGCGCCGCAAGGCGCCTGGCCACTTCAAGGTACCGAGGCCGATGGCCGAACAATTCGGCGTCGCTGCGGGTGAGTGCGCGCTTCATGAGAAGCAGGCGATAGGCGTTGTCACTCATTGCCTAGCCCCCTTCAAAGAACACGAACCAAAGCCGCGGCATCGGCGACCGACACGCGCATGTCGCCGACGCGCACCGTGTAGCCGCGCGACATGCGGACATCGCGCGGCGGCGGGTGCCCGGTCTTTTGCAGCCATGCGCCGACCAGCCAAGCCATACCGGCCGGGCTGCTGGTGTAGTGCGGGCAGGCCTGGTGCGCCGGTTTGTCGCCGAGCTGGGCGGCGAAGCCCTCCAGCGCGTATAGGGTGAGGTCTTGGGATGCCATGGGTGAAGCTCCGGGTTCGGGTGCGGATGTGGGAACTGGTGTGGGGGTGGATCAGACTCAAGCCGGCTGACCGGCTTTCATGATTCGGTCGGCAGCCCCGAAGATCCGCTTCGCGCTTTTCTCGGGCAATTCGGCGCCTTGCAACCAGCTCTGGATGTAGAAGCGGCTCTCGGCCTGGCCGGGCAGATCCAGCAGGGCACACAGCAAGTAAGCGACCCCTTCGGCCTCGGCCTCTTCAATCTGGCGCGTCAAGGCTTCGTCGTCGTGCATATCTGCATCGGCCGTGTGACCGAGCACGACATGGGCCATTTCATGAAACCGGGTTTTGTGCTTCAACGGGTTCAGCGGGCTGATACCGATGGATCGGCCGCAGGCATAACCCAGGTAATTGCCCTGCAGGTGCTCGAAGGGTTCTTCGATGATGTCGAGCGCGGCCATGGCTGTAGCCGCATCCCATGCGGGCGTGATGCTCTCGGCGGTGAACTCGTCGCCCTCAGTCTGGTTCAATGAAAACCAGTTCGGGCGCAACATGAATTTGTTGAATGTGCCGCCACTATCCACGGCGTCGGCCACTTCTGCCGATGCGGCCGGCTCTGTCGGTGCGTTCTTATCGGCGCGTCGCTTCATGCTGATCGGCATGAACAGGCAGATGGCCTTCTCGCCCTTTTTCACGAACCGGCCCTTCTCGCGCCATGCGTTGAAGCTGGCAATCGGCGCCAGCGGCAAGCCCTTGGCCAGCAACTGCAGTGCGGCCAGCAACTGATTGCCGATGCTGTAGTTGTGAAACGCCCGGTAGGCCTGATTCATCACACCGGGTTGCGTCAGCGCTGCTTGAAGAATCGTGCGCATGTCGCCCAGCTCGTGCGTCTGGGTCTGCGCGTTTTCACGCCCTGGCTTTCCTGCTGACTTACCTTCTGTTTTATCTTCTGCTTTCCCATTTGCCTGTTGGCCAGCCTCGGGGCCGAGGAACTGCGGATCGGTGGTGTTGTTGATGGGGTGGTTAGTCTGTGCGTTCATGGTTTTGGCCTCGTGTGGTGGTTGAAAAAATCTGCCCGTCGGTTTCGCCTCGACGCATGAACAGCGACAGCCAGGCAGGACACAAGGGCACGCCCGCAAGCCGCA
>CAZADK010000581.1:0-3058 GCA_964483855.1 uncultured Rhodoferax sp. | reverse complement strand
GCTGACCAGCAAGCTGCCTGCGGTCGGCACGACCATCTTCACCGTCATGTCATCGCTGGCGGCCGAGAAAAAGGCCGTCAACCTGGGCCAGGGTTTTCCCGACTTCCCATGCGACCGGGCACTGGTGGCCGCCGTAACCCGGGCCATGGAAGACGGCTACAACCAGTATCCGCCGATGGCCGGCGTGGCAGAACTGCGCAACGCCATTTCAGCCAAGCTACGCGCCTGGCTCGGCCCGCTTGGCGGGCGGGACTACGACCCGAGTGGCGAGATCACCATCACGGCCGGCGCGACCCAGGCCATACTGACCGCCGTGCTGGCCGTCGTGCGCCCGGGCGACGAGGTGATCGTGCTCGAGCCCTGCTACGACAGCTACGTGCCCAACATCGAACTGGCCGGCGGTATCCCGGTGCGGGTACCCCTCACGCCAGGCAGCTTCCGGCCCGACTTCGACAAGATCGCCGCCGCGATCAATCCGCGTACCCGCGCCATCCTGATCAACAGCCCGCACAACCCCAGCGCGACCATCTGGAGCCGAGCGGACATGCTGCGGTTGCAGGAACTGCTCAAGCCCACCGATGTGTTGCTGATCAGCGACGAGGTGTACGAACACATGGTGTTCGATGGGCAGCCACACCACGGTGCGGCGTGTTTCCCGGGCCTGGCCGCGCGGGCGTTCATCGTGTCGAGTTTCGGCAAGACCTACCATGTGACCGGCTGGAAGATCGGCTTCGTAGCCGCGCCGGCCAGTCTGACGGTGGAGTTCCGCAAGGTACACCAGTTCAACGTGTTCACCGTCAACACACCGATGCAATACGGCCTGGCCGCCTACATGGCCGACCCGTCCCACTACCGGGATCTGCCGGCCTTCTACCAGCGCAAGCGCGACCTGTTCCGAGCCGGCCTGGCCAGCACCCGGTTCCGCTTGTTGCCCAGCGAGGGCAGCTATTTCCAGTGTGTCGACATCTCGGGCCTGGCGGTGCCGGAGCGAACGCTCGGCGAAGGCGAATTCTGCAAATGGCTGACAACCGAGATCGGCGTGGCGGCGATTCCGCTGTCGGCCTTCTACGGCAACGGTTTCGACCAGAACGTCATCCGTTTTTGCTTCGCCAAGAAGGACGAGACGCTGGGCGCCGCTCTCGAGCGTCTCGCGCGCCTGTAGGGCCCCCCGCCAAAGCGGCGCGACGGCGTCAGCGCAGGCGCCGGCGCGATTCGCGCTGCGCGATCCAGATCGTCGACACGCTGATGATCGCGCCGCCAATCAGCGTCGTGCGCGTGGGCAGGTCGCTGAACCACAACCAACCCAGCGCGGCCGCCCACACCAGTTCCAGGAACTTGATCGACTGGGTGGGCGAGGCCTCTGCGATAGCCAGGCCGCGCGTCTGACAATAATGCCCACCCACGCCCAGCACGCCGGACGCCAACACCAGCACCCATAAGCCCGGGCCGGGTGCCTGCCAGAACCACACGGCCATCGGGAGGCTGAATACGGCCACCGTCACCGCCTGCCACAACACGATCACGTTGATGGTTTCGTAACGCGTCAGCGTCTTGGTCATCAGGAACGACGCGGCGAAGACGGGGCTGGAGGCCAGCATCAACAGGTGGTACCAGCCGGCATCGCCCGACAGCTGCGGTCCGACCACCACCATCACGCCGCCAATACCCACCAGCGCCGCGACCCATCGCTCCCAGCGCATGGCCTCGCGCAGAAACAACCAGGCGCCGATCATGATGAACATCGGCTGGATGAATCCGATCGCAGTCGTGTCGGCCAGCGGAATGTTTGGCAAGGCCACGAACCACAACACCAGTCCCACCGTATGCAGCGCGCCGCGCGAAAACTGCCCGCCCAGCCGGCGTGGCCAACAGGCCCTCAGGCCGGAGCGCATCACCATCGGCAGCATTACGATCACGGCCCCCAGGTATCGCAGGAACTGCGCCTGCATCGGATGGATCTGCTGGCTCATGCTGCGCAACACCGCGTTGAGCACCACGAACAACAGGCCCGACAGGGCGATCCACATCAGACCGCGTACCGTCGGATCGAGTCGCTCCAGAAGGCGCGCCTGCAACACCAGCTTGCGCAACGCCGACGTTCGGAAACGGGTGCGATTGCCTTTCATGTTCTCAGCCATTGATTTGCGCCCAGGCCTTGTCCAGGCGCTTCACGCTGATCGGGTAGGGGGTGCGCAACTCCTGCGCGAAGAAACTCACGCGCAACTCCTCGAGCATCCAGCGCAACTCCTGCAGTCGCGCATCGGTGACGCCCTTGCGCTCGGCCACCAGGCGCCAGAACCGGTTCTCCTGCGGACGCAACTCGTCCATGCGGGACTGGTCGCGCGCCGGATCGGCGCGCAGTTTGTCGAGCCGCAGCACGATCGCCTTGAGATAACGGGCGAAATGCTGCAGTTGCACCCAGGGCGTGCGCACCAGGAAATCCTTGGTCATCAGCCGCTGCAGTTGCTGCGCGGCATCGGCGGCGGCATCGATGGCCTGCCGGTGATCCTTGATCTTGCGGCTGGCAGCGGCGAATTCGACCAGGATCGCCTGCGCCAGGCGTGCCACCTCGTTGGCGATCAGGGTCAACCGGCCCCGCCCCTGGTCGAGCCTGAGCTTGAACACATCGGCATCGGTGGGCAGGGGTTCCATCAGAAACGCCCGCTCGAGCGCCACGTCGATGATCTGGTTGCGCAACTCCTCCAGCGAGCCCAGCGGCATATACGTGGCGCCCATCTTCTGCAGGTCGGGAATGTTCTTCTCCAGATACTTGATCGCATCGCGCAGTTGCAGCGCAAACAGGCGCCGCAGGCCGGCACGGTGTTTTGCGGCCGCCACGTCAGGCTCGTCGAATACCTGTATCGCGACCGCGTCGCCAGCGTCGATGAGCGCCGGGAAGCCGACCAGCACCTGTCCCTTCTGGCGGATTTCCAGCAGTTCGGGCAATGCGCCGAAATTCCAATCGGTATACCGTTCGGAGCCGGTCGGCAGTTCCGGTGCGGCCATGGTGGCGGCGGCGCCGTTTGTGGCGGTGCCCGGGCCTCCCGCCGCAGCGGCC
>CAZADK010000580.1:0-3059 GCA_964483855.1 uncultured Rhodoferax sp. | reverse complement strand
GCCGGTGACCGTACGCACCAGTACCAGCAACGCGCACAGCGCCACCGACAGCGGCAGCACCGCCATCCAGGGTGCCAGGCGCAGACTGGCGGCCTCGGACTTGATGTTGCGCTTGAACGCGAACTCGAGCCAGGGGATGGCGTCCACCAGGAACCAGCCGCAAAAGGCCAGCATGACGAGCGCGGCAAACGCCGACAGCGCGGCGCGTCCGCGCGCCGACAGAAAATGGGCCAGGAAGGTGACCCGGACGTGGCTGGCCTGCACCGTGACCATCGGCAAGGCCAGGAACAGCGATGTGCTGAGCAGCAAGCCCACGAGCTCCTCGGTGTAGTACAGCGGCGACCCGGCCAGCCGGCGCATCACGACGCTGACCACGATGATGCCCACGATCAGCAACAGCGATGAAGCCGCCAGCGCGGCGCACAGCCGGGACACCCGGACCAGCACCTGCTCCAGCCTTGTGGCAAGCGCGAGAATCAAATTGCCAGCCCGACGGTCGAGCGAGACTCAACGGCCCATGGCCTTGATCACCCGCTCCCGATAGGCCGGTGCCTTGCCACCGGCTTCGGCTGCCAGGTCGGCCCAGGTGGCCGAGACGGCTTCGAGGAACTGCTTGCGGTCGGCCTCGGGGAAGTCGCCCAGCCAGGTCAGGCCCTTCTTCTTCAGCTCTTCGCGTGCAGCCAGTTCGCGTTGGTGGTCGGCCGAATATTCATTGGTGCGGTTCCAGGTGTCGTCGGCCGCCTTGCTGATGGCCGCGCGCTGCGCCTGCGGCAACGCGTTCCACTTGGTGGTTGCGATGCCCAGCGCGTAGGGAGCCGACGGCATCGGATACAGGAAGGCGCCGAATTTGGCGACTTCATGCATGTTCACGGTATGCGCATAGAGGGCAGGATAGACGGCGCAGTCGACGACGCCGGTCTTCATGGCGACATACATGTCGGCCTGTCCGATGATCTGCGCAGCAACGCCCAGGCGCTTGAATGCCGCCACCTGCTCCTTGGCCCAGACCCGCAGTTTGCGGGTCTTCAGCTCGGCCAGCGTCTTGACCGGCTGGTCGCGGCAGAAGATCGAGGCTTCCAGCATCGGAATGGCCATGTAGCCGGCGGCGGTGATGCCCCAATCCTTGAGTTCATCGTCGTAGATCTGGCGCACCACCGGCAACGCGCGCTTGAGCTCATCGACGTTGCCGATCGCCCCCTGCACCAGCGTCAGGCCAAGCGCCGGCGCATCGCGTGACACGTAGTTGGACCAGATCAGGCTCATGTCCACCGCGCCCTTGGGCAGGACCTGCAATACGTCGGCATCCTTGATGCCCAGCGAACCGCCGTTTTGCATCTTGATGGTGATCGCGCCGCCGCTGTTCTTGCCCACGTCTTCGGCGAACCGCATCAGTTCTCGGGTCTCCGGGCGCGACTCCGGCAGCGGATTGTTGAAGCGCAGTTCGGTGGCGTGGGCGGCCAGGGCCAGGCACCCCGACCCCAGCAAGGCCGCGACAAAACATGTGGCTCGAATCTTCATGATGGACTCCTGGCGTGGTAAAAAAGAAGAACTTGTCCGCAACCGGCGGGCGGGAAAAAGACGGATCATATTCTCAAATGGTTTCTCCGATCGAATCAAGTGGTGTCGCCGTGAGCCAGGGCATCGCCATGCCGGTGAGCGCCGAGCGGGTCTGGGCCCTGATCCGCGATTTCGACGCGATGCCGGCCTGGAACGCGTCGGTCCGGCAGTCCCGCATCGAGGATGGGCCGGCAGACCGTGTCGGTTGCCGGCGGTTGCTGATGTTCGACGACGGCGGCGTCTGGACGCATCAGTTGACCGGGTTGTCCGATGACGACCGCAAACTGCAATACCGGATCGTCGCGACACCGCAGCCGATGCATATGCCGGTATGGAACTACCGCGCCGAGATGCGGGTCGTGGCGCAGCCGGAGCAGCGGCAGTCCGGTGCAGCGCCGTGTTGCCATGTTCAGTGGGACGCCTGGTTCGATACTGCGCATCCCGAGGCGATGCAGGCGCGCGCGCAGCAGGTGTTCGAGCAGGGTTTCACTGGCCTGCGGCGCCACTTCGGCGTCTGATGCCCGGTCGGGCCGCCGATGCACTGGCGGTCGACGGCGGTAGGCGGCGGTACATGGCGAAGCGCAGGTGATGCCGCGGCTTATTCCGGCGCCGGTGGCAATACGATCGGTTGGCCATGCGGCGTGTGTTCGGCGGCCTGCGCCCAGGCATGTTCGAGCGTGTGCAGCTGGTCCGCCGTGGCAATGCCGCGCGTGATCGCCAGCTGCTCCAGCGCATCCATCCAGTAGCGGTAATAACTTTGACCCTCGTCCGGGTCGCCGTCAAGCCGGGCCTGCCGGACCCGCGCCGCCAGCGCATCGGCCCATTCGCCCCAGCTGAACACGCCTTGCCGGTGCAGCATGAGCGTCAGCGCGAACGCATGGGCCTGCCAGGGTTCGTCGAAATGCCGTTCGCCGGCAGGTTGCGCGGGCATCGGCAATCCGGCACCATCGGCGGCACAGGCGGCGGCCACCTCGGCCAATGTCATGTGCAGCGTCCTGTTCACGGCAATGTCTCAGCCCGCGGGCTCCAGATAGGATTCCCACGCATCGACACTGACCTGCACGGTGGCGTCGGCCTGCGGCCCCCACAACTCCTGCGCCGCGAACACCACGGTGTAGAGCCATTGCGGCTGCTCCTGAAATGGCGGTAGTGGCGAGCTGGCGTGGGCGTCGGCAAACACATGCGCGCCGTGCACCAACACGATCGTGCCGATGTGACCGCGTGCATAACGCGGCAGCCGGGTATGGCCCGGCGGATGCATATTGCGCGCGCGCACTTTCATGCCCACGGCATACCGGGCTGGTGCCTGTGCCGGGCGTTCGGTCGGCGTGCCCCGTGCCAGAGACGCATCAACGTCTTGCGCCCGCAGAACCCGGGCGACGGGTCTTGCCGCAGACCGCATGTGGCCGTCCTGCAATTCGTCGGCGTCGGCCAGGCCGCGCTCGCGCATCAGCCGCTCCAGTGCACGCAGCCAGATTGCGTAATAGCTGCTGCCCAGGTAC
>CAZADK010000579.1:0-3068 GCA_964483855.1 uncultured Rhodoferax sp. | reverse complement strand
CCTTGTCGGCCTTCTGGGCCAGGTGGTGGTCGACGAAAGGACCTTTTTTGAGTGAGCGTGTCATGTACGTGGCCCTTACTTCTTGCGACGCGACACGATCATTACCTGCGTGCGCTTGTTGTTGCGGGTGCGATAACCCTTGGTCAGGTTGCCCCACGGATCGACAGGATGACGACCTTCGCCGGTCTTGCCTTCACCACCACCATGCGGGTGGTCCACCGGGTTCATGACCACTCCGCGCACCGTCGGGCGGATACCCATCCAGCGCTTGACGCCGGCCTTGCCCAGGCGGCGCAGGCTGTGCTCTTCGTTGGCCACCTGGCCAATGGTTGCGCGGCAGTCAATGTGGACCTTGCGCACTTCGCCCGAGCGCATGCGCACCTGGGCATATGTGCCTTCGCGGGCCAGCAGAGTCGCCGATGTGCCGGCAGACCGCACGACCTGCGCACCCCGACCAATCTGCAACTCAACGCAATGGATGATCGAACCCACCGGAATGTTGCGGATCGGCAAGGTGTTGCCGACGCGGATCGGTGCTTCGGCCCCGTTGACGATCGTCGCACCCACTTCAAGGCCACGCGGGGCGATGATGTAGCGGCGCTCGCCATCGGCGTAACACACCAGTGCCAAGTGCGCCGAGCGATTCGGGTCGTACTCGATACGCTCGACCTTCGCCGGGATGGCGTCCTTGGCACGGCGGAAGTCGACCACGCGGTAATGGTGCTTGTGACCACCCCCTTTGTGGCGCGTCGTGATATGCCCGTTGTTGTTGCGGCCTGCATGCTGGAACTGGGGCTCGAGCAGCGGCGCGTAAGCCTCGCCCTTGTGCAGGTGATCGCGGGAGATCTTCACCACGCCACGACGGCCTGGTGAAGTTGGTTTCATCTTGATGACAGCCATGATTACGCAGCCTCCCCGCTCAGGTTCAGTTCCTGGCCCGGCATCAGCGTGACATAGGCTTTGCGCACATTGTCACGACGACCCATGGACTTGCCGAACCGCTTGGATTTGCCCTTGGTGTTGACGACCGAAATGCCCTTGACCTCGACCTTGAACATCAGTTCAACGGCCGCCTTGATCTCGTGCTTGGTGGCATCTTGCAGCACCTTGAAGGTGACCGCATTGTTTTTCTCGGCAACCATGGTGGCCTTCTCGGACACGATCGGCGCCACGAGGACCTGCATCAGCCGGCCTTCATCGAATTTCACGGCGCTCATGCGAACATCTCCTTGAGCTTGTCCATCGCGGCACGGGTGACCAGCACCTTGCGGTAGTGGACCAGCGAGACCGGATCGGCATAACGCGGCTCGACCACCAACACGTTGGCCAGGTTGCGCGATGCCAGGTACAGGTTTTCGTCGACCTGATCGGAAATCACCAGGACTGAGTCCAGGTTCATGGCCTTCAGGCGGGCGGCGAAAGGCTTGGTCTTGGGCGAATCAACGGTCCATGACTCCACCACAGCCAAACGGCCTTCCCGAGCGAGCTGCGAGAAAATTGACGCCATGCCGGCGCGGTACATCTTCTTGTTGATCTTGTGGCTGAAGTTCTCGTCCGGCATGTTCGGGAAGATGCGGCCGCCTCCGCGCCACAATGGCGAGGAGGTCATACCGGCACGGGCGCGGCCCGTTCCCTTTTGCTTGAACGGCTTCTTGGTCGAGTGCTTGACCTGCTCGCGGTCTTTCTGGGCACGGGTGCCCTGGCGCGCGTTGGCCTGGAAAGCCACCACAACCTGGTGCACCAGGTCTTCGTTGTATTGGCGACCGAAGACCGTCTCGGGCGCGTCGAATTTGGACGTCGCCTGGCCTTGTTCATTAAGGAGTTCGAGCTGCATCAGTTCGCTCCCTTCACGACCTGGGCGTTGCCCTTGGCCTTGACGGCGGGACGCACCGACACGAATCCGCCCGAGGCACCCGGAATAGCACCGCGGATCAGCAACAGCTGACGCGATTCGTCGATGCGGAAGATATCGAGGTTCTGGGTGGTCACGGTCTCGTCGCCCATGTGACCGGTCATGCGTTTGCCCGGAAACACGCGACCTGGATCCTGCGCCATGCCGATCGAGCCTGGCACGTTGTGCGACCGGCTGTTGCCGTGCGTCGCGCGCTGCGAGGACATGTTGTGGCGTTTGATGGTTCCAGCGAAGCCCTTGCCGATCGAGGTGCCCTGCACGTCGACCTTCTGGCCCACGGCGAACACATCGGTCACGGGCACCGTGGTACCGGCCGGATACCTGGCGGCAGCGTCGGCGGTCACACGGAATTCCTGGATGATCTCGCCGGCTTCCACACCTGCCTTGGCAAGGTGGCCCGCGGCGGGCTTGGTCACGCGCGATGCACGACGGGCACCAAACGTCACTTGCAAGGCGACGTAACCGTCGTTCTCTTGGGTTTTGACCTGGGTCACGCGGTTGTCAGACACATCCACCACCGTAACAGGAACTGCATCCCCGTCGTCGGTGAATAGGCGCATCATGCCCACCTTGCGGCCCAGCAACCCGAGGGAGTTGCTCAGACTCATTTTTTTCTCCGTAACTTTCACCGGTACGACTGCAATTGGCCGCACACGTTGGGATGTGAAAGACTGTTAATAAAACTCTGCGGGCAATGTTGCCATTTCCCGCAGAGCCCTCGATTGTATGCCGGTAGATGCCTACCGGCAAGCCATTTTTCGAATGATGGCCTTATTGCAACTTGATCTCGACATCGACGCCGGCCGGAAGATCGAGCTTCATCAGCGCGTCCACCGTCTTGTCGGTCGGATCCACGATGTCCATCAGACGCTGATGGGTGCGGATCTCCAGCTGGTCGCGGCTCGTCTTGTTAACGTGCGGTGAGCGCAGGATGTCGAAACGTTTCATGCGTGTTGGCAGCGGCACAGGGCCTTTGACAATGGCACCGGTGCGTTTGGCGGTGTCGACGATCTCGGCTGCCGACTGGTCGATCAGCTTGTAATCGAAGGCCTTCAGGCGAATGCGGATTTTCTGTTTGGTAGCCATGACAGTTCCTTGGCGATTACGCGATGATCTTGGCAACCACACCGGCGCCGACGGTCTTGCCGCCTTCGCG